>JAFIEC010000127.1 GCA_020832725.1 Paracoccaceae bacterium
TGATCTCGTTCATTCCCTATGTCGGCACGGTTGTGGGCGGGGTTCTGGCGATCGGGCTTGCGCTGGTCCAGTTCTGGGACAGCCCCGTCTGGATCGTCGTGGTGGTGGCGATCTTTGCCACCGGCCAGTTCCTCGAGGGCAATATCGTGACGCCCCGCCTGGTGGGCCGCTCTGTCGGGTTGCATCCGGTCTGGCTGCTGGTGGCGCTGTCGGCTTTCGGCGGGCTGTTCGGCTTTGCGGGCATGCTGGTGGCGGTGCCGGTGGCGGCGGTGATCGGGGTGCTGGTGCGCTTCGGTGTCTCCCGCTATGAGGAGAGCGATCTCTACCAGGGCGTCTCCCGCAGCGGGCGGGACGGCTCCGACAACGGGGACGAGGGCCGATGACACGTCAGCTGGCATTGGCGCTGCCCGTCAGGGCCGCACGGGGGCGGGAGGATTTCCTTGTGGCCCCGTCCAATGCCGAGGCCCTGGCCGCGCTGGAGGATTGTCGACGCTGGCCTGCGGGGCGGCTGGCGCTGTCGGGCCCGGCCGGTGCGGGCAAGACCCATCTGATGCATGTCTGGGCCGGCGCAACAGGCGCGGCGATGCCCATGGCCGAGGACCTGTCTCCGGGCGATGTGCCTGGGCTTGCCGCGCGCGGTTGTGTGGCGCTGGATGATGCCGACCGGGTCGCGGGCAGGCCCGAGGCAGAGCGGGCGCTGCTGCATCTGGCCAACGCGCTGGCCGAGGCCGACGGGCGGCTGCTGCTGGCCGCGCGCGCGCCGCCGGCGCGCTGGGGGATCGGGCTGCCCGATCTGGCATCACGGCTGGCCGCGGCCCCGGTCGCCCGCATCGCCCCGCCCGACGAGGCGCTGCTGGCGGCGGTGCTGGTCAAGCTGTTCGAGGACCGCCAGCTGCGCGTCGCCCCCGCCGCGATCGAGGCGATCCTTTCCCGGATCGAGCGGTCGGCCGCCTCGGCGCGGGCTGCGGTGGCGCTGCTCGACGCGGCGGCCCTGTCGGCGGGGCGCGCGGTGACGGCACCGCTGGTGCGCGAGGTGCTGGACATGCAGGGCACAGGCCCGGAGGAGACGACATGACAGCGTCACGAACCCTTGCCAGAAAGGGGCCGATGACAGATGCCGATTTCCTGCGCGCGCCCTTTCCCGATGCGGCGGACCTGCCCGAGACCCAGTGGAAGGGTCCGCGTCGCTTCTTCAACCGGGAATTGTCGTGGCTGTCCTTCAACGACCGCGTCCTTGAAGAAGCCCAGAACGACCGGGTTCCTCTGCTTGAGCGGGTCCGCTTTCTGTCGATCTCGGCCTCCAACCTCGACGAGTTCTATACGGTCCGGGTCGCGGGACTGCGCGAGCTGAAGCGGGCGGGCAACACCACCCCCGCCGCAGACGGCCTGACACCTGCCGAACAGCTGCGCCTGATCGATGCCCATGCAAGGCGGCTGATGCGGGCCCAGCAAAGCACCTTTGTCGCCCTGCGCAAGGAGATGGAGGCTGCGGGCATCTCGCTGCTGACCCGTGCCAAGCTGACCCGCGCCGACCGCAAGCATCTGGAGCGCGTCTTTCTGACCCGTGTGTTTCCCGTGCTGACCCCCCTTGCGATCGACCCTGCGCATCCGTTCCCGTTCATCCCCTCGGGCGGTTATTCGCTGGCGCTGGAGCTGGAGCGTGTCCGCGACAAGCGCCACCTGCAGGCGCTGCTGCCGGTGCCGGGGCTTGTGCCGCGCTTTGTCGCTCTGCCCCCGGGGCGGCGCCAGACCACGCGGATCATTCCGCTGGAGGAGGTGCTGCTGGAGCATCTGGGGCAGCTCTTTCCCGGCTACCGGCTGGTGGGCAATTGTGCCTTTCGCGTCCTGCGCGACAGCGATCTGGAAGTGGAGGAGGAAGCCGAGGACCTGGTGCGCGAGTTCGAGACCGCGCTCAAGCGCCGCCGCAGGGGCGAGGTGATCCGGCTCACGATGACCTCTGCCGCTCCCGAGGCCCTGCGCGATCTGGTCATGGAGGAGCTGGGCGTGGCCCCGGACGAAATATTCGAATTGCGCGGCATGCTGGGGCTGGCCGACCTGTCGGAGCTGGTCACCGATCAGAGGCCCGATCTTCTGTGGCCCTCCTTCACGCCGCGCGTGCCCGAGAGGGTACAGGATTTCGAGGGCGACATGTTCGCGGCCATCCGTCAGAAGGACATGTTGCTGCACCATCCCTACGAGACGTTCGACATGGTGGTGCGGTTCCTGACCCAGGCGGCCCAGGACCCGGACGTGCTGGCGATCAAGCAGACACTCTATCGCACCTCGCGCGACAGCCCCATCGTGGCGGCCCTCTGCGAGGCGGCGGAGAACGGCAAATCGGTGACGGCCCTGGTCGAGCTCAAGGCGCGGTTCGACGAGGCTGCCAACATCCGCCAGTCCCGCCGGCTGGAACGTGCGGGGGCGCATGTGGTCTACGGGTTCATGAACCTCAAGACCCACGCAAAGATTTCCTCGGTGGTGCGCCGGGAGGGTGATCAGCTGGTCACCTACACCCATTACGGCACCGGCAATTACCACCCGATCACGGCGCGCATCTATACCGACCTGTCGCTGTTCACCTGCGACCGGGCGCTGGGCCGCGATGCCAACAAGGTTTTCAACTATGTCTCGGGCTATGCCACGCCCGTGGAACTGGAGAACATCTCGATTTCGCCCATCAACCTCAAGTCGACCCTGATCGCGCGCATCCTCGAGGAGGGAGAGGCGGCGCGAGCGGGCAGGCCTTCGGGGATATGGGCCAAGTTGAACTCGCTGGTCGATGCCGAGGTGATCGACGCGCTCTACGAGGCATCGCGGGCCGGTGTGCCGATCAGCCTGGTGATCAGGGGCATCTGCGGGCTGCGGCCGGGCATACGCGGGCTGTCCGAGACGATACGGGTAAAGTCCGTGGTGGGCCGCTTTCTGGAGCATTCGCGCATCGTCTGCTTTGCCAACGGCCATGCCCTGCCCTCGAACAAGGCGCGGGTCTACATCTCCTCGGCCGACTGGATGGGCCGCAACCTCGACCGCCGGGTGGAAACGCTGGTCGAGATCACCAACAAGACCGTCCATGCCCAGATCGTCAGCCAGATCATGGCCGCGAACCTGGCCGATCAGGCCCAGACCTGGGTGCTGCGCCCCGATGGAAGCTGGGAGCGCCCGGCGGCGGGGGGAGAGGCGCTGTTCTCCTGCCACCGCTTCTTCATGGAGAATCCTTCGCTGTCGGGCCGCGGCTCGGCCGGCGCGCGCGATGTGCCGCGTCTCGCGCATTCGGTGGATTGAGGACAGGACGGCATGGCACGGGCACCACGGGACGCCAGCGACGGGAAGGCGACAGCCACCCCCACCGACGAGGCCGCGGGCTCGGGCGTCTTCGATGCACCACTGTTCGCCGATCCGCTGGCCCGGGCGCTGTCGCGGGTGGGGATCGTGGATGTGGGTTCCAACTCGGTCCGGCTTGTCGTCTTTGACGGGGCGGCGCGCTCGCCGGCGTATTTCTTCAACGAGAAGATTCTTTGCGGGCTGGGCACCGGCCTGTCCGTGACCGGCAGGCTCGATCCCCGAGGGCGGGAGCGGGCATTGTCGGCGATCAAGCGCTTCCAGCGGCTGGCGGAGGCGATGCAGATGGGCCCGCTGATCGGGGTGGCGACCGCAGCGGTCCGCGAGGCCGAGGACGGCGCGGCCTTTCGCGCCGAGGTGCGGGCGGCTACCGGGCTTGACCTCAAGGTGATCCCGGGTGCCGAGGAGGCGCGCCTCGCGGCTCAGGGGGTGCTGCTGGGCTGGCCCGGGGCCGAGGGGCTGGTCTGCGACATCGGCGGCTCGTCGATGGAACTGGCGGAACTGCAGGGCGGGCGCGTCGGGCGGGCGCGGACATCGCCGCTTGGCCCGCTGCGGCTGGAGCCGCTGGACAGCCCCCGCGCCATCCGCAAGATCATCGCGCGCGCGGTCGCGCCCCTGCGCGCGGCG
>JAFIEC010000132.1 GCA_020832725.1 Paracoccaceae bacterium
TTCCCAGTCCCGCGTCCGTTGGCGCCTCTTGGCCCAATGATCGGGGGATGTGACGGACCATTTTCTCAAACCAGGACCGGCGGTCGCCACCAGTGATGCGGCCACATCTGCGCTCTTCGGCGGGAATGTGGTCTTCACCAAGGATTACCCGGACGAGGGTGGCCCCTTCCAATGGGTGGTCGATGCTCTGGGGTTCCAGTCGCTGCGCTTTCCGGGCGGCACCGTCACCGAGGAGAGTTTCTTTCCCGGCGGCCTGTATGCGGCGCGGCTGTTCAGCAACGACAATCCCGAGGGCAGTTACGAGGGCTTGCCCCGCATCGCCACGACGCCCGCGCTGTTCGAATTTGCGGGCGCGCGCGACCTGCCGGTGCATTTCGTCTTTCCGACCGAGAATTACCTGTCGGACATCGCCGACGAGGATGGCCACCGCATCCCCAGCCCCTTTGGCCTGTACCGGCTGATCGACCGGGCCGACAAGATCGTCAAGGGCGATTTCGGCGATGTGCGGCTGGAAACCTTCAAGATCGGCAATGAGTTCTGGTACCTGAACCAGCGCCTGACGGCGGTGGAATACGGGCGGCTTGCCGACGAGGTCGCGATCGGCTTTCAGCGTGTGTTCGACCTGAACGAGGTGCGCGGCACCGCCCCCGACGGCTGGGTGCCGCCCTCGATCGCCGTGCAGGCGGGCCGTGGCTGGCAGCAGGCAGAGAAACTGACGGTCATCGAGCAGCTCTCGCCCGAGGCGCGGGAATCCATCGGCACGGTGCTGCAGCATTTCTACCCGCGCATGTACCAGCACGTGGGCAATTCCTGGGGCACCTTCGAGCGGATGCAAGAGTTTCAGGATGCCGAGGGCTTTGGCGATCTGAAATTCTACATCTCCGAGTGGAACATCCATCCCGGTGCCGCATCGGATCAGGGGTTGAAGCAGGCCTCCACCCTGCTGGAAACCATGCGCATGATGATGGATCAGGGCGTGGATGTGGCCACGATCTGGGGCGTCCAGTATCTGAACCTCATCGGTCGCATGGCAACGCTGTCGTTCGACGAGGATGGCGACTGGTCCTCTGACCTGACGGTGGCGGGAGAGATCTTCCGCATGATGAACCCGGGGCTGATAGGTGCCTCGGTTCTGGATGTGAACACCCCAGCCTATCTGCGCAACGGCCTTGCGCTGGCCCCTGCCGACCGCGACCCGGAGTTTCGCGATCAGGCAGTGATGCACGGCTGGGGCAGCGACCAGAAGGTGATCCTGTTCGTGTCGTCACGCACGGACACGGACATGAGCCTGCGGCTCGATCCCTCCGACATCGTTCCCGAATACACCCATCTCTGGGCCCAGCAGCTTTCGGTGATCGACGACCCCACCACCGCGCGCGACGAGGGGCTGCCCGATGTGAACTGGGCGCGCCCCTATATCACCACCCGCGACGAAGGGGCGCTGATGCGCGATGACGGGCTGATTGATCTGGAACTCGGCCCCTGGGAGATCGTGCGGCTGGAGTTCACCCTCGACGGCTCGGGCGTGCACATGAGCGGCCACGACCAGCAGGTGGACCCGACCGCCGATTACGACGACCGGCTGACAGGGGGCCCCGGCGACGATCTGATCGAGGGGCATTGGGGCGATGATCTGCTGTTCGGCGGGGCCGGCGATGACGTTCTGTTCGGCGGGGAGGGGGATGACATCCTCTATGGCGGCGCGGGCGATGACCTGCTGGTGGGCGGGCCGGGCGATGATCTGCTGTATGGCGGGGCGGGCGACGACATTCTTGTGGGGACAAGTGGCGTCAACTGGCTGGATGGCGGGTCGGGGGTGAACAGCTTTGTCGCCTCGGTCGCCGGAGAGACCTTTGTGGAAGGGTTCGACCCGGCCCAGGGCAGCCTGCTGAGCTTCTTCGGCCATTATGACAGCCCCGAGGAGGCGCTCGAACGGATGGAGCGTATCGACGCCTTCGGAGATGGCGTCGAGGGTGCCCCGCCCGATCTGGCCTTTCTTCACGAGGGGGGCGGACGCACGGTGCTTCTGGGCATGGCGGGGCAGGAGAACCTGATCGAGGGTGCGCTGGCCGACTTCATCCCGGGCAATCCGCTGGCGCAGGTGCTGGAGGACTGGTGCCTTGTCTGCCCGACCGTCCCCCCGCCCGAGCCCGAAAGCGACGACGGGCCACCGGTGCTTGACGACATTGTCGACGAGTTGACCCTGAACCAGTTCGTCTCCGTCCTGTTCGCCGATACGCCCGAAGAACTGGCCGATGCCTTGGCCGAACTCGACCCCGAAGAACTGGCCTCCCTGGCCGGCAAGCTCGATCCGAACATCCTCGCATGGACCATGCCCGACAATTCCTTTGGTGTCTTCCTCAATGCCCTGCCGCAGGACGTGCTGGAGGATTTCTTTGACCGGATGGAGCCGGGTTCGATGGACCTGCGCTTGCTTGATGAGGCACCACCGATGCCGACGGCCTTGCTCGATATGTCACCCGAGGTGCTTGACCAGGTGCTGTCCCAGTTTTCGGCGAAGGTGGGCGCATTCGTTTGGCCGCAACTTTCGCCGCAGGAACGTGCGGGCTTGTTATCCTACATGGATAGCCAGGGTATTTCGCCGGATGATTACGTAATGTTCCGGGACATCAATTTCGAAGACACGCAGCAAGAAACCGATCCCGCCGCCGTCCCGCTGCCCCTGCCCACTCTGGAAGAAATCGTGAACCCCGCCAAGGAAGAGGAGGAGGACGGCGACGAGGACCCTGCGCTTTCGGGTGGCTGCTTTGTCGCCACGGTGGTCTATGGCGACCCGGCCCACCCCGATGTGGCGGCCCTGCGCCGGTTCCGCTCCACGGTGCTGTGGCGCTTTGCGGCGGGCCGGGCGTTCTGCCGTTTCTACTATACCCGTGGCGGCCCCTGGGCCGCGCGCCATGTCGCCGGGCGCCCCCTGCTGTGTGGCGCTATCCGGGCTGGGCTGGGGGCGCTGACGCTGCTGGTGCGGCTCTGCTCCGAAGGACGGGACCGGGCCGATCAGGCCTCGGTCCGTGCCTTCAGCCAGTTTTCCAGCCAGTGAATGTCATAATCGCCGCGCAGGATCGCGGGCTCCTGCAGCAGGGCGCGGAACAGAGGCACGGTGGTGTCGATCCCGTCCACGATAAGCTCTCCCAGCGCCCGTGACAGCCGCGCCAGCGCCTCTTCCCGGTCGCGCCCGTGCACGATCAGCTTGCCGATCAGGCTGTCGTAATGGGGGGGCACGAAATAGCCGTCATAGACATGGCTGTCCATCCGAACGCCCAGACCGCCGGGCGCGTGATACTGCGCCACCCGCCCCGGCGAGGGCGTGAAATCGGGCACCCGCTCGGCGTTGATGCGGCATTCGATGGCATGGCCCCGCGGGACCAGCTCCTCTTGCGTGAACGAGAGCGGCAGGCCCGCGGCAACCCGGATCTGTTCGCGCACAAGATCGACGCCATAGACGGCCTCTGTCACCGGATGCTCCACCTGCAAGCGGGTGTTCATCTCGATGAAGTAGAATTCTCCGTCTTCGAACAGGAATTCGATCGTGCCCGCCCCGCGATAGCCGATACGGGCCACGGCATCGGCGCAGATGCGCCCGATCCGGTCGCGCGTGGCGGCGTCGATGGCGGGGCCGGGGGCCTCCTCCAGCACCTTCTGGTGGCGGCGCTGGAGCGAGCAATCCCGCTCTCCCAGATGCACCGCACCTCCCTCGCCATCGCCGAAGACCTGCACCTCGATATGGCGCGGCG
>JAFIEC010000159.1 GCA_020832725.1 Paracoccaceae bacterium
CGGGCTGCTGATGAACATGGGGTTCGGCTATGACTCGCCCGAGGGTCGCGCCCTGTGCGTTGCGCTGACGTCCATCATGACCGGCGTCGCGTATTCCACCTCGGCCGTGATCGCGGCTGAGGTGGGCCCCTTCAAGGGCTACAAGCGCAACGCCGCGCATATGCTGCGGGTGATGCGCAACCACCGGCGCGCCGCCCATGGTGCCACCGACGGCTATGAGGCGGTGAACGTGATGCCCGTGCCCCTCGACCATGCCAATTGCCCCGACCCGCTGCTGTCGGAGCTGGCGCGCAGCAGCTGGGACGAGGCGCTGCGGTTGGGCGAGGCCCATGGCTATCGCAACGCGCAATCGACCGTGATCGCCCCCACGGGCACCATCGGCCTGGTGATGGATTGCGACACGACCGGCATCGAGCCCGACTTTGCCCTGGTGAAGTTCAAGAAGCTGGCGGGCGGCGGCTATTTCAAGATCATCAACCAGTCGGTTCCCGCAGCTCTTGCAAAGCTGGGCTATCCGCAATCCCAGATCAGCGAGATCATCGCCCATGCGGTCGGCCACGGCAGCCTCGGGCAGGCGCCCCACATCAACCACACGGCGCTGATCGGGCACGGCTTTGGCCCCGAGGAGATCGCCCGGGTAGAGGCGGCGCTGCCGTCCGCCTTCGACATCCGCTTTGTCTTCAACCAATGGACCCTGGGCGCGGCCTTCTGCACGGGCGTGCTGGGCATCCCCGAGGCCAAGCTGTCGGACCCGAGCTTTGACCTGCTCCGGCATCTCGGATTCAGCCGGGCGCAGATCGAGGCGGCCAACGACCATGTCTGCGGAACCATGACCCTGGAGGGCGCGCCGCATCTCAAGCCGGAGCATTACAGCGTCTTCGATTGCGCCAACCCCTGCGGCAAGAAAGGCACCCGCTATCTCAGCGTGGAGAGCCACATCCACATGATGGCCGCGGCCCAGAGCTTCATCTCGGGTGCGATCTCCAAGACGATCAACATGCCGGCCTCGGCCACGATCGAGGATTGCCTTGCCGCCTACGAGCTGTCGTGGTCGCTGGGCACCAAGGCCAACGCGCTCTATCGTGATGGCTCCAAACTCAGCCAGCCCCTGGCCGCAAGCCTCGTGGAAGACGACGAGGAGGCCGAGGAAATCCTTGCCAGCGGTACGCCCGCGCAAAAGGCAGAGGTTCTGGCCGAAAAGCTCGTGGAAAAGATCGTCTACAGGGAGATCCTCAAGCAGGTGCCCGCAGGCCGCTCCAAGCTTCCCCAGCGCCGCAAGGGCTATACCCAAAAGGCGATGATCGGCGGGCACAAGGTCTATCTGCGCACCGGCGAGTACGAGGATGGCAAGCTTGGCGAGATCTTCATCGACATGCACAAGGAGGGGGCCGGTTTCCGCGCGATGATGAACAACTTCGCCATCGCGGTATCGGTCGGCCTGCAATACGGCGTGCCGCTGGAGGAATTCGTCGATGCCTTCACCTTCACCAAATTCGAGCCCGCAGGCATGGTGCAGGGCAATGACTCGATCAAGAACGCCACCTCGATCCTCGACTACATCTTCCGGGAACTGGCGATAAGCTATCTGGACCGCACCGACCTTGCCCATGTGAAACCCCAGGGTCACAGCTTCGACGATATCGGAGAGGGCGAGGGCGGCAATGTCACCCCGGTCGGAGAGGCCGCCGCCAACCGCCTTGAAATGCTGCGCCAGATCAGCTCCACCGGCTATCTGCGCAAGCGCCTGCCCCAGGATCTCGTGGTGCTGCAGGGGGGTGTCGCCACAGCGGCCCGGGCCGAGATGCAGGTCAGCCCGGATGGCGGCGTGATCATGCAGGCCGCTGTCGGTGCCGAGATGTCCGAACCGGTCGCCGTCGCCCCCATCGACGCCCGCGCCCGGGCCCGCATGCAGGGCTACGAGGGCGAGGCCTGCGGCGAATGCGGCAACTTCACCCTGGTGCGCAATGGCACCTGCATGAAGTGCAACACCTGCGGCGCGACCAGCGGTTGTAGCTGAGCGATCTGCCACTGACACAGGGCCGTGCCCCCCGGGCACGGCCCTTTCTCATGCCCGGGGCTGACATCGCCCCCCTCCTGTGCTTGTCTGTCCGCGAAAGGTGAGGCGCATGGACGGGGCCGGGGAACAGCCGCTACGGCACGAGACGCAGGGAGAGGGGCTGAGGATCGCCCGCTCCACGCATCACTTTGCCAATGCGCCCACCAAGCGGGGCGATCTGGCGCTGCGCGCCGACATCTACCGCCCCCACGAGCGGCAGGGCCCCTGGCCGCTGGTGGTGTGGGTCCATGCGGGCGGGTTCCGGGGCGGCTCCCGCACCCATCGGCGGCACCGGCTGATGGCCCATGCCCTGGCGGGAGAGGGCTATGCCTCGGCCTTCATCGACTACCGGCTGGCGCGGCCCCGCGCGGTTCTCGCCCCCCGGACAGAGCGCGTGCTGCCAGCCCTTCTGGCCGATGCCGCCCGCGCCGGAGAGGAGATGCACCCGACCTTCCTTGGCACCCGCCCCATGGCGGCGGTCGAGGATCTTGCGCGGTTCTTCGGCTGGCTGCAGGGCCGGGAGGCGGCGCTTGGCCTGAGCGGGGATGTTGTGCTGGGAGGCTCGTCTGCCGGTGCAATAACTGCGCTCAACGCGTTGATGTTGAACGAGGCTCTGGCGCTGGAATTGCCCCGAATACGGTCGGCGCTGATCTTGTCGGGGGGCTTTGGCTATCCGTCGCTCTGGCGTGATGGCGACACGCGCATCCTCGCCATTCACAACCCATCGGATGACCGGGTACCCTTCTCCTCGATCGACCGGGTCCGACGGCTGTCGCGGCGCAACTTCCGCCTGATCACCGCCCCCGTCCAGGAGCACGGCGCACCCATGCTGCGAAAGGGCGAAAGCCTGACACGGGGAATGCAGCGGCTGGTCGCCTTCGACAGGTCGGGCTAGACGCCGACAGGTGCCAGGTTCAGGCACGGGACACCAATACCGGAGCCTGTGATGCGGGACCAAATCCATCCCCGGGGGATACGCGAGAATGCCGCGCAATTCTCGCACCAGCTGATCCAGGTGCTGCTGGTGGGGTTTGCCATCGGCATGACCCGGACAGTCGTGCCAGCATTGGCGGAAACCGAATTCGGTCTGGCACAGGGCTCCTTCCTGCTTCTGACATCCTTTGTCGTTGCGTTCGGCGCGGTCAAGGCGGTGATGAATTTCGCCGCCGGTCGCTGGTCGGAACGGGTGGGGCGCAAGCGTGTCCTGCTGTGGGGGTGGCTGGTGGCGCTGCCGATCCCCGCGATGATCTGGGCCGCGCCCGACTGGAACTGGATCGTCGCGGCGACGATCCTGCTGGGGATCAACCAGGGCCTGTGCTGGTCCATGACCCAGACATCGAAACTCGACATCACCCGCCCCGATCAGCGGGGCCTGACCATGGGCCTCAACGAATTCGCAGGCTATGTCGGTGTCGCGCTTGCCGGTGTGATCACCGCCTATGCGGCGGAGGCCCTTGGCGCCCGGCTTGGCCTGCTGCTTTTCGGCTATGGGGTTGTCTGCGCGGCGCTGGTCCTGACCCTTGTGTGGGTCAAGGACACGCTTCCCTGGGCGCAGGCCGAGACAGCGGCCCATCGCACGGCACCTCCCGCGCAGCTTCCGCGCTATCCGCAGGGCGTGTCCGAGACGCCCTCCACGGGCGAGATCCTTGCCCTGATGAGCTGGCGCGACCGTCGCCTTGCCGCCATCAGCCAGGCGGGACTGGTGGAGAAATTCGTCGATGCGCTGGTCTGGACGGTCTTTCCCGTCGTTCTGGTCAATCGCGGTGCCAGCCTGACCGAGATGGGCTGGATCGTGGGCATCTACGGCTTTGTCTGGGGGGGCGCGCAGCTGGTGACGGGGCGGCTGTCCGACCATGTCGGGCGCTTCTGGCCGAACGTGCTGGGCATGTGGATCTGCGGCATGGGCGTGATCCTGGTGGTGCTGGGGGACGGCACGCTCTGGTGGGGTATATCCGCCGGGGTGACGGGCTTCGGCATGGCGCTGCTGTATCCGAACCTCGGCGCGGCTGTGGCCGATATCACGCCACCTGCCTGGCGCGGATCCGCCATCGGGATCTACCGGTTCTGGCGCGATCTGGGATATGCGATCGGCGCATTGGGCCTTGGCGTGGCCGCCCATATTGCCGGGGCCGCCGAAGCGGCATTCTGGTTCGTGGGCCTGTCGATGCTGGCCTCGGGCGGGCTGTTGTATCTGTGGGGGGAGGAAACCCACCCCCGGCTCAACCCGGCCTGATCGGGCCCGTCACACGGCGACGAGACCGTCGCGCGCCTATTCGGCCGCGCGGCTTGTCTCGCGGGAGCGGCTGCGCGGTGCGCGGCGGCGGGGGGCGGGCTTGCTCTCGGGGGTTTCCACCAGACCGCTTTCCCCGTCGGTGCCAAGGTCGATGACCTCATCGAGAGGGCTCTCCGCGTTTTCCTGCGGTGCCGCAGGCTGCGCGCTTTCGGAGGTCTCGACGGGCGCGCTCCCTTTGGGAGCACGGCGCGTACGAGGACGCGGCGCATCGCTGGCAGGGCGGGGCGCGTCTTCGGCCTGAGGACGCGCCTCGTCGCCGCGCTCTCCGCCGTGGTTACGGTCGCGCGTGTCGCCGCGCTCTCCGCCATGGTCGCGGTCGCGCGTGTCGCTGCGCTCTCCGCCGTGGTCACGGTCGCGCGTGTCGCTGCGCTCTCCGCCATGGTCGCGGCTGCGCGTGTCGCTGCGCTCTCCGCCGTGGTCGCGGCTGCTGCTTTCGCCGCCGTCATCGCCATCGCGCCCGGAACGACCCTGGCCCTCCTGCTCGTCGCGGCGCTCTTGCTGCTCGCGCGTGGCCTCGCCCATCATGCGCAGATAATGCTCCGCATGCTGGGCGAAATTCTCGGCCGCGACGCGGTCGCCCGACAAGGTGGCATCGCGCGACAGCGCGACATACTTGTCGATGATCTGCTGGGGCGTGCCGCGCACCTTGCCCTCTGGGCCAGAGCTGTCGAACACACGGTTTATGATGTTACCGACGCTGCGGCGGTTGTTGTTCTTGTTGCGCGAGCGGGACTTGTTGGATGGTCTCATGCGATCCGTCGAATGAACTTACCGGGGCCTGGCGCCGATGTGTGGGGGCCGCTTGGTACTGCGGCGGGTAAAGGCCGGAATCAATTCCGAATTTTCCAGGCAGCTGGGGTCTGGATGCTACGATCGCAACCTGTTCCCTGCGCACTGCATACCCTCCAAGGCTGCAGGAGACAAGCCCATTCGTGCCTAGGGTGCCGCCCTTGCGACAAGGGCGCGCGCGCGCCCGTCAAGGTCGTTGCGCGGAGGCAGCACTTCCAGACCGGCGTCGCTGATCAGCGCGGCTATGGCGGGGCCCTGACCCGGCCCGTGCTCCAGCACAATCCGGCCACCGCGCGCCAGAAGGCGTGGCGCCGCCGCCGCGATGAAGCGATAGGCCTCAAGCCCCGACGGCCCCGAAACCAGCGCGCCCCGCGGCTCCCATATACGCGGCTCCGGCTCCAGCGAGGCGACCTCTGATTCCGCCAGATAGGGGGGGTTGGACACCACCAGATCGAACCGCCCCTTCACCCCCTGAACCCAGTCGGTGCGCAGGAAGCGGGCGCGCGCGCCAATGCCGAGAGCCACCGCATTGCCACGCGCCACGGCAATCGCGGCGGCGGAAATGTCGGTTCCAAGGCCAAGCGCGCGCGGACGCTCTGCCAGCAGCGACAGCAGGATGCAGCCCGAACCGGTGCCGATATCGAGCATGGTCTCGAAGGGTTCCTCCAGCGCCACCTCGACCAGCAGTTCGGTCTCGGGCCTCGGGTCAAGCACGTCGCGGGTAATGGCGAATTCGTGCTTCCAGAAGGCGCGCCGCCCCACGATCTGGGATACCGGCTGGCGGGCGGCGGGCGCCGCCCCCCCCCGGGCCCGCCCCGCCACCAGCCGGGCAAACCCCTCCAGGAGCCCGGGCGAACCGGGCATGGCCAAACCCGCCGGCCGCGAATACGTAGCGCGGCCCGCGGCAAGGGCCACCACCCCCCCCGCAAACCCCCCAGCCCCCGGC
>JAFIEC010000166.1 GCA_020832725.1 Paracoccaceae bacterium
CCCGGGGCGAATGGCGTGCCGCGAGATCGTGCCGCAGCGGGTCCGGGCGGGTGAGCCGCGTGCAAGGGAACCGATCGGCCGCGTGCCCGCCCGGTAACGGTTCGGTGGGCGTGCCCCCGGTGCCGCGCGCCAGACGGGCGACGGGTGGCACACACCCGAAGCACCGCCTGCAGGCATGCCAAGATCCGCAAGAATGCGCGGCACCCGTCCCGGAAGAACAAAGGGCACCCGTCCCGGTAGAGTACAAGGCACCCGTCCCGGGTGACGATCGGGGTGATCAGAACCACTGGACATCTCCGGGTGCGCTGTCTGCACTGCGGGGATCATCTGTATCGTCGCCGGGCGCGGACACTGCCCCCCCCGGCTGCACCCCTTGCGGAGAAGCGGGGCCGGGTCGGGGATGCGAAAGCCGCGCGCGCATCGCGCCGAGGGGTATGGCACGGGCTGCATCGGCGGGCACGAGGGGCCGGGCTTCGGCGGCCTGTCGGGCCAGCAGGTCCACATAACCCGCAAGGGCCGCAAGCGACTGGCGCAGAAGATCGAGTTGCTGCAGCCCGGCGGTATCGCGTCCGGTGGCGGGGGAACGCTCGGCCCCGTCGACCTGCTCGGCGATCCTGGCCAGATGGGCAATCTCGGATGCGAGCGTGCCAAGGATCGCGTCGGTCGCGCACAGGGGAATGTCATGGTCCGCGCCTGCGCCACCGCAGCTGTCGTTCGGTCCCGAAATCGCCTCCGCCGGATCGTCCGTGCCTGTCGCGGCGTCGCCCAGCGCGCCGAGGCAAGCCCTTTCCCGCTGTGCGCCAGGCCCGGGGGTGGCGGTGAGGACATGTGCCGCCCCACCGGGCGCGCCCGCCTCTGAAGGGCAGGATTCCGATGGCGTTTCGCACGGGCAGGCCGGATCGCTTTCCTGTGCGGAGGCGTCGGCATCGGTGCTGGCATGGCTGGCGCGCAGGGTCACAGCCGGCCCACCACCGCCTCGATCGTGCTGCGCAGGGCCTCGGGGGTGAAGGGCTTGCGAATGTAGTTGTTCATGCCCAGCCGCTGCCCGCGGGAGATGATCGCCGGATCGGTGGAGCCGGTGACCAGGATGAACCCGATGCGCTGGGTGGTGGGATGGGCGCGCAGCCCCTCCAGCAGGGACAGCCCGTCGGCCCCCGGCATGTTGTAGTCGGAGACCACCAGATGCACGGGGCTGGCCGCAAGGCGGCGAAAGGCCGAAGCCCCGTCGGTTGCGAAATCGATGTTCTTCAGTCCCATCCATTCGAGGGCCTGAATGATCAGGCCGCGGCTGGTGGACATGTCGTCCACCACCATGACGTGAAGCCGGTCCCGGATGCTCATGGCTCTGCTCCGTTGGGTGCGGGAATTGCCGTGCGGCGATAGCGGGTGGTTCCCGCAGGCTCGAAATAGGGGGCCCCCTCGGGGCCGACGCGTTCGGAATGACCGATGAAGAGGGCGCCGCCTGCATGGATGCGCGCGGCCAGCCGCGACCACAGGCGGGCCTGGGTGTGGGTGTCGAAATAGATGACCACGTTGCGGCAAAAGACGGCGTCGAACCCGTCCTGCATGGGCCAGCGCGCGATCAGGTTGAGGGGCGCAAAGCGAATGAGGCGGCGCACGTCCGGGGCGATCGTGAACCCGGCAGGGCCTGCACCGGGCTCCAGCCCGGCGCGGCGCAGGGCGGGCGGGATCCCCTCCAGCGCAGTGCCGTCATAGCGCGCGGTCGCGGCCCGAGCCAGCACCTGGGCATCGATGTCGGTGGCCAGAATGCGGATATCGAGGCGTCCGGCCTCGGGGCAGAGGTCGTGGAGCATGAGCGCGATGCTGTAGGGCTCCTCTCCGGTGGAACAGCCCGCCGACCACAGCCGTACCCGCCCCCCTGCCCGGGCACGTGTGATGAGGGGCGGCAGGATCTCCTGCCCGAGCACATCGAAATGATGCTGCTCGCGGAAGAAGCGGGTGACGTTGGTCGTCAGCGCCGAGATGAGGTGCGCCTGCTCCGCCGCTCCTCCCGGGCTGCAGACATGGGCCCGGTACTCGGCAAAGCCCGCCATGCCGAGGGCCCGCAGGCGGCGGGCGAGGCGGGCCACGACCAGCCCCCGCTTGGCCGGGCCCAGCGCAATCCCGCTGACGCGATGGACAAGCGCGGCCAACGCCTCGAAATCGTCCTCCGCGAGGCGGAGGTCGACCGTGTCGGCTGCGGGGCTCAGGGCGGTCTTCATGCGGCGCGGGCCTCGGCCTGTGGCAGGATGCGGGTCAGATCGATGCGGCGCAGCATGCGGCCCTCCACCGAGGCCACGCCGGAGATGAAGGCGCGCGCGGTCTCTGCGGCGATTTCGGGCACCGGCTGCACCGATGCAGGATCGAGCGCGAGGATGTCCGTGACGACATCGGCCAGAAGGCCGACGATACGCTGGCCGATCTGGGTGATGATGATGACATGGCGCGCGCCGGGCGAGACGGTGCCCAGCCCCAGCCTGTCGGAGAGGTCGACCACGGGGACAACGGCGCCGCGCAGGTTGATGACGCCCTTCACATAGCTTTGCGCATGGGGAAGGATGGTGGTTTCCGTCCAGCCCCGAATTTCGCGCACCGCCATGATGTCGATGCAGAAATCCTGACCCGAGACGCTGAAGGCAACGACCTCGTCTGCGGCTTCGGTCGGCGGGGCGTGCGGGTGTCCGGCACCGGACAGGATGTGGGTGTTTCGGGTCTCGGTCATGCTGGCTCCTCAGGCTACGGCATCGAACCCCGGGGGGGCGGCGGTCAGAAGGGCGTCGGGATCGACGATCAATGCGATGCGGCCGTCGCCCAGGATGGTTGCGGCGGCGATCCCCTCGATCCGGGCGAAATTGTCCTCAAGGCTTTTGATGACGACCTGGCGCTGGTCGTGGATGCCATCGACGAGAAGCGCGCAGCGGCGGTTGGCGTCGGTTTCGAGGACGACCAGCACGCGGCCCTCCGGACTGGACAGGGCGGGGCGAAAGCCGAAGGTGGCGCCCAGATCGACCACCGGCAGGATGCCGCCGCGATTGTGCAGCACTTGTGCCCCACCCCCCAGCGGGTGCAGCCGCAGACCCGATGGCTGCAGCGTCTCCTGCACCGCACCGATGGGGATGACGAGCGTCTGGCCCGCGAGATCCACCACCATGCCTTCGAGCACGGCGAGGGTCAGCGGCAGGCTGATGGAGAAGCTGGTGCCGCACCCCGGTTCGGAGGCGATGGTGACGCGCCCGCCCAGGGCCTGGATCTCGCGCCTGACCACATCGAGCCCCACGCCGCGACCCGAAAGCGCGGAGACTTCCTCGCGCGAGGAGAAGCCCGGCAGGAACAGAAGCGCGTCGATTTCCGCTGGCGTCAGTTCGGCGTGCTCGGGCACGAGGCCGCGGGCGCGGGCCCTGGCAAGGACTGTCATCCGGTCGATCCCCCCGCCATCGTCGCAGACCTCGATGAGGACCCGACCGGAACGGTGGGCGGCGGACAGGATGACGCTTCCCTCCTCGGGCTTGCCTGCGGCACGGCGCGCGGCGGGCGTCTCCAGCCCGTGGTCCACCGCGTTGCGCAGCATGTGGGTGAGCGGATCGACAAGCCGCTCGATCACGGTCTTGTCGACCTCGGTCTGCTCGCCCTGCATGACAAGGCGCACCTGCTTGCCCGTCGCCTCGCCGGCCTCGCGCAGGATGCGCGACATGCGCTGGAACAGCGGCTTGAGAGGCTGTGCGCGGATGGCCATCACCCCCTCCTGGATTTCTCCGGCAAGTTGCTTGAGCCCCTCGAGCCCCGCGACCACGTCGCTTTCGCGGGGCAGGCCGGCGCGGGCGATGGACTGGGAGAGCATGGCCTCCTTGATCACGAGTTCGCCGACAAGGTTGATCAGCCGGTCGACCCGGTCGAGATCGACGCGGATGGACTGGGTGCCGCCCTCGCGGGCAAGCCTGCGCCGGTCGAAGAATGCAGGCGCGGGCTCCGATGCGGGGGCATCGGGCGGAGAATGAATGTGCCCCTCGGTCTCGGGGGCGGATGAACGATCTGCGGCGGATGCCGTGCGGGGCGGTGGGGCGGCGCTCACCTCCTGCGGGGCGGCCTCGGTCTGCGCGGTCGGATACTCCCTCCCGGACGATGGCTCGGCGGGACGGCGCTGGCCGGGGTGCAGCCCCTGCGGCGACGCCGCCATCCCGGACCCTTGCGGGGCGCGGTGGCGTGGATCGGCCGTGGCATCAGGGGGGCCGGGCTGCGCGATGACGATCTCGAGGGTGCACAACCCCTCGACGAATTCGAACACCTCGCGAAGGGCCGGCTCCGGGATGGCGGGGTCGGCACGGATGTCCCATGCGAGGTGGGAGGCCTCGGGCTCCGCGCGATCGAGGGGGGGAAGGGCGGCGGCATCGAGGCGGGTGTCGATCGGTCCGAGCTCCGCCAGTGCGGCGATCAGGATGCCGGGGTCGTGTCCGGCCTCATAGAAACCCGTGCGCGGGACAAGGCGGACACGATGCGGGGGCAGTTCGGCGGCGGCAGGGGGCGGGTGCGTCGTGTCGTCGTGCGGGACAGGGGGCGCGGGGGCGGCGATCGCGGGGGTTCCCTGGCCATGCGGCGGGGAAAATGCGTCGGCGGAGGGCGTTGCGGGGGCGACCGCAAGATCAAGATCGAGGACCAGCGGCATGAAGGTGGCGCCCCCCGGCGCTTCCCCGGGCTGCGGGTGCGCCGGGGCCGCGACGATGCTGGCATCGAGCAGGGCCTGCAGCTGCGCTGACACCTCCGGAGCCGGGCTGTCCCCGTCGGTGCGGGCGGCGGCGACCAGATCGGCCAGATGGTCGCCCGCCCGCTGGCAGAGCGCGAGGGTCGCCAGTTCGGGCGGCGCGGTGGCACTGCGGAGCCGGTCAAGCAGCGTCTCGAAGCGGTGGGCGAAATCGACCAGCGCATCGAGGCGGAACGCCCCCGCGCCACCCTTGATCGAATGCACGGCACGAAAGACGGCGTGGATCGTGTCCTCGGTCTCCTGTCGCGCCAGCAGGAGGGAAAGGCCGTCCTGCAGGGCCTCGAGCAGGTCGTCGCATTCCTCAAAGAAGCCTGCGCGAAAGCTTTCGGTGTCGACGCTCATGCCTGCCCCTCCCGCAGGGTGACGCGGCGGATGGCCGAGATCAGCCGGGCCTCGTCGAAGGGTTTGACGATCCAGCCGGTGGCCCCCGCGCGGCGCGCCCGATCCTTGAGTTCGGGGGCGCTTTCGGTGGTCAGCACAAGGATCGGCAGGCTGCGATTGCGCAGACCCTGCCGCACCGCCTCGATGAAGCCGAAACCGTCGAGCCGCGGCATGTTGATGTCGGTGATCACGACATCGGGGGTCGTCTCCTCCAGTTGCCGCAGCCCATCCTCCCCATCCTCGGCGAGGACCGGTTCGAAACCGGCCTCGGACAGGGTGGCGGCAAGCAGGGTGCGCATGGTGCGCGAATCGTCGACTGCGAGGATCCGGAGGCTCATCTGTCGTTTCCTTCCGGTGAGAGGGGGAGCGCCCCGGCACCCCCGAGGCGGGCGAGACCCGCGCGAAAGGCGGGCGATGCCCCCGCGATCCGCAATTCATGGCCGTCCTGTTCCCAGAGCAGGCGCGCCGACAGCAGCACCTCCAGCCCCGGAGCGCCCAGATGCACCGTGTCGCGCGCCACGAGGTCGAGCGGCGCACCGCGATGGGCCAGCAGCGCCGCGCGCAGGCTTGTGGCACCATCGAGATCGATCCGGGCGGGAAGGTCGAGGCGGGCAGTCGTGCGGGTGCGATCGGTCATCAGTCGTGTCCTGCAGGAGCGGAAGGTCCAGCCTTGCCCCGACGGGGCCATGACCGGAGAAGCGGCGGCAAGCGGCGCGGAATGCATCATCCCTGCCCCCCCCGGCGCGGCAACGAGGCACGGGCGGCCCGGCGGCGGCCCCGCCCCTCGCGGGCCACGCGGAATGTGGTCACGGGTGTTCCCCCTGCTGGGCGTTGCGGTTGCGTGCCGCGACACAGACCGGTGCCGCGACTCAGGGTTATCGCCAGAGGGTTGAATGGGCCGTTAATGAGCGATCCGCCCCGGCATCGCGTCGAGTGAAAAACGCCCCGCGTCGCGGAGGCAATGGCAACTCGTTAACCCGCCCGGCCCAAGGATCGGCGACCGGAACGCTGGAACAGAGGATGGCACAGCGGTGATTCTCCTGATCGATGCCAACCCGGCGCGGCGCGCCCGCCGCGCCGATGCGCTGGCCGCAGCCCTGGGGCCCGAGGTCGCAACCGCGGGCGATCTGTCGTCCGCCTACACCGCCGCCGAGGCGGGATGCCCGCCCGTGGTGCTGGTGGCATCCGAGCTGACCCATCCGGCCGAGTTCCTGATGGTGCGCACCCTGATCGAGCGGCTGGGGCTGGAACTCGTGGTGCTGGGGCCCGCCCCGCCGGGGCCGCAGGCCTTGGGCCTGACCCTTCTGGCGGAGATCGGCCCCGCGATGCACGATATCCTCGGTCATCAAGTCGCTGGCCACCGGCCCGGGGCCCCGGGCCCGGCCATGCGCGCGGCCCCGCGCGGCGTGGTGGTGATCGGGGCCTCGACCGGCGGGATCGAGGCACTGGAGACGGTGCTTTCCGCCCTTCCCGCAGACGGCCCGCCGCTGGTCGTGGTGCAGCATATCCGTCCTGATTTCGTCGCGGGTCTCGTGCGCAGGCTGGGCGCGGCCTGCCCCGCGCATGTCGGCATCGCCCGTGACGGCGAGACACCGATGCGGGGCCATGTCTATCTGGCGGGCGCGACGGGGCGGCATCTGGTTCTGCGCAGGCGCGGCGGGCTGCGGCTGGCCGAGGAGGGCGGGCCCCCGGTCTCGGGGCACCGCCCCTCGGTCGACAGGCTGTTTCACTCGGCTGCCGAACGGGTGGGACCGGGCGCGGGGGGGGTGCTTCTGACCGGCATGGGCCGCGACGGGGCCGAGGGCCTCCTGGCGATCCGCCGGGCAGGCGGGGCGACCATCGTGCAGGACAGGGAAAGCTCGGTCGTCTGGGGCATGCCCGGGGCGGCGGTGGCGCTGGGTGCGGCCTGCGAGGTTGTGCCCGCCCGCCGCATCGCCGCCGCCATCCTTGCGGCCGCCGCCGCCTCCGACCGGCTGGCGGAGCGCGTCAGATGAGCCTGCGGCAGCCACGGCACCCCCCACCCGGCGCGGGGCGCATGGTCCATGTGCCGCAGGGCCGGTTCGAGCTGTCGGACGCGCCGGATGCGGTCATGGTCACGGTCCTCGGGTCCTGTGTCTCGGCCTGCCTGCACGATCCGGTGCGCAGGATCGGGGGCATCAATCACTTTCTTCTGCCCGAGGCCGACCCGTCGGACCGGCGGGTCGTCCACTACGGCTCCTGGGCGATGGAGGCGCTGATCAACGCCCTGCTGCACCGGGGTGCCCGCAAGGAGCGGCTGGAGGCCAAGCTGTTCGGCGGCGCGCGTGTCCTTGCCCGGGTCTCCGACATCGGCCGGGCCAATGCCGCCTTTGCCGAAGCGTTCCTGCGCCACGAGGGGATCGCCTGCACCGCCCGCTCGCTGGGCGGGACGGCAGCGCGCAAGCTGCGTTACTGGCCCGCCAGCGGACGGGCGCAGGTGATGCTCCTGCCCCCCGCAGCCCTCCTGCCGCCAGAGCGGCCCGCCCTGCCCCGTGCCCTCGGTGGCGATGTGGATCTGTTCTAGGGCCCCCACCGCGCGGAGGGTGCGGATGGGCACCGGGCGGATGTGCCGCATTCGCGGCGTCACGGCGCATGGGCGCGGGCGATGCCGAGCGCGTGGCGGGTTTGCCTATTCGAGACGAGATTTCGACAGATGTCGGGCAACGGGGCGGTGCGATGCCGGTGCAGCACGCAGGTTGTTTCCGCACCATCCCCTGCGGAAAGCGCCCACGCAATGCTGGACAGCGCCGCGCGGGCGGGCCATAGAGGGGGCATGAACGCGCCCCGCACCCCTGACTGCTGCTGCATTATCCGCTGAGCTTGTCCTGCGGGCCGTTCGCGCATCCTTTCGATCGCCAGACGCCCGCCGGGCCGCGACCGAGGTTGGCCATGACCCAGATCACGCTCTACAATTCCGCCACGAGGAAGAAGGAGCCGTTTGCCCCGATCGACCGGGACAATGTGCGGATGTATGTCTGCGGCCCCACCGTCTATGACCGGGCGCATCTGGGCAATGCGCGTCCGGTGGTGGTGTTCGACGTGCTGTACCGCCTGCTGCGTCATGTTTATGGCGACAAGTCCGTCACTTATGTGCGGAACTTCACGGATGTGGATGACAAGATCAACGCCCGCGCCCGGGAGATGCAGGCGGGTGGCGACCCCCGCGAGCTGAACGTGATCATCCGCGGGCTGCCCGACGAGACGATCGGCTGGTATCACGCCGACATGGACGCGCTCGGGGGGGCGGGGGCCCCCGGGGGGGCCGGGCGGCCCCGGGGGTTTGGGCCAGCGGGGGGGGGGGGTCGGGGG
>JAFIEC010000167.1 GCA_020832725.1 Paracoccaceae bacterium
CTGCTCTCGGCCTACGGGATCGGCTGCGCCACGGTGTCGGTCAGCCGCCAGAGGGCGCTGATGGAGGATATGGGCCCCGGAGCCGCCGCACGGATCGAGGACCTGCGCGCCTCCCTGACCCGGGAGGTGCGCGCGGCGCTGGCCGATCAGGGCGTCGAGGCCTGCCACACGGCGACCCGGCTGCACCTGCGCTATGCGGGGACCGATTCCAGCCTGCCGGTTGCATATGGTGGCGATCCCGATGCCGCGCGGGACACCTTCGAGGCGATGCATCAGGCGCGCTTCGGCTTTATCAGCCCCGAAAAGGCTGTCACCGTCGAGGCTGTGGAAGTGGAGGGCGAGGAACAACGCCCGCCCGGGAGCCCGCAGCCCGAGGCGGCGGGAGGGGCGGCGCGACCCCATGCGCCCATGCGTCACACAAGGCTCTGGTCGGGAGGGGGCTGGCACGAGGCGGCCGTCGCGCTGCGGCACGAACTTGCCGTGGGCGACGTGCTGGAGGGCCCCGCCTTGATCGTGGAGCCGAACCAGACGATCGTCGTCGAGCCCGGCTGGGAGGCACGGCTGACGCGTGGCGACGATGTCCTGCTGCGCCGGTTCCGCCCGGCGGAGCGTGCCCGCGTGACCGGCTCGGATCAGGCCGACCCGGTGCTCCTCGAGGTGTTCAACAACCTTTTCATGAACATTGCCGAACAGATGGGCGTCGCCCTTCAGAATACCGCGCAATCGGTCAACATAAAGGAGCGGCTGGATTTCTCTTGCGCGGTTTTTGACGCCGACGGCGCGCTGGTGGCCAATGCCCCGCACATGCCGGTGCATCTGGGCTCCATGGATCGCAGCGTGGAGACGGTGATCCGCCTCAACCGCGGCCGGATCGCGCCGGGCGATGTCTTTGCGCTCAACGCGCCCTACAATGGCGGCACCCATCTGCCGGACATCACCGTTGTCACGCCGGTCTTTGACGATGCGGGCGGGGAGATCCTGTTCTGGGTCGCCTCGCGGGGCCATCATGCCGATGTGGGCGGGCTCGCCCCGGGCTCGATGACACCGCTGGCCACAAGCGTGGAGGAGGAAGGCATCCTCATCGACAACCTCCGGCTGGTGGCAGGAGGCCGCTTTCGCGAAGAGGCGCTGCGCGAGGTGCTGACCGACCACCCCTGGCCCTGCCGCAATCCCGACCAGAACGTGGCCGATCTGCGTGCCCAGGTCGCGGCCAATGCCCGGGGCATCGCCGAACTGCGCCGCATGGTCTCGGAATTCGGCCTCGATGTCGTGCGCGCCTACATGGGCCATGTTCAGGACAATGCCGCCGAGGAAGTCCGCAGGCTGATCGGACGCCTGAGCGACTGCGCCGCAGAATATCCCACCGACACGGGGCAGGTGATCCGGGTGCGCATCTCGGTGGACCACAAGGCCCGGGAGGCGGTGGTGGATTTCACCGGCACCTCCGAGGCCGCTGCGAACAATTTCAACGCGCCCGAACCGGTCACACGGGCGGCGGTCCTCTATGTCTTTCGGGTGATGGTGGAGGCCCCGATCCCCATGAATGCCGGATGCCTGCGGCCCATCCGCATTGTCGTGCCACGGGGCTCGATGCTGGCGCCCGAATATCCGCGGGCAGTTGTGGCCGGCAACGTGGAGACCAGCCAGCATGTCACCAACGCCCTGTTCGAGGCGCTGGGCGTTCTGGCGAATGGTCAGGGGACAATGAACAACCTCACCTTTGGCAACGCGCGTCACCAGTATTACGAGACGATCTGCTCGGGTGCGCCTGCGGGTGTGCTGAATTCGGGGCGGGCCTTTGCCGGACAGGCGGGTGTGCATGTCCACATGACGAATTCGCGGCTGACCGATCCCGAGATCCTGGAGTTGCGCTTTCCGGTGCTGCTGGAGGAATTCTCGCTGCGGCCGGGCACGGGGGGCTCCGGTGCCCATCGGGGGGGCGACGGCACGCTGCGGCGGTTGCGGTTTCTGGAGCCGATGGATTGCGCGATCCTGTCCTCGCACCGCGTCCGTCCGCCCCGGGGCATCGCCGGTGGTGGCCAAGGCGAGGCGGGCCGCACGATTGTCGTCCGCCGCGACGGGCGACAGGAGGAATTGCCGGCAAGCGCCCAGACCGTTCTGGAGGCTGGCGAGACGATCACAATCATTCCGCCGACCCCGGGGGGCTATGGCCCTGCGGGGGCATGACAGAAGCCTTGTCCGGACTACCTGTACCCGCGTTGCATCACGAGGGAGGGTCCACAATGCCCGCTGCTTTATCTGGCCCGCTGTCGCGCCGTGGCCTCTTGCTGGGGGGGCTGGGGCTGGCCGTGACGGGCTGCGCCACCATTCCCCCCTCGCCGCTGGAGCCGCGCCAGCCGCTGACGCTGGTCGATGCCTTCGGCGGGCGCACCTCCGGGCGCGGGGTGTTCGTCTCGCCCCTGACCGGCACGGAGCGGCGCTTCACCGCCGAGCTTGACGGCCGGCTGCGCGGCGACACGCTGACCGTGGTCGAGGATTTCGTCTATGACGACGGCTGGGAGGAGCGGCTGACCTGGGTCTTCACCCGCGCGGGCGATGGTCGCTGGACGGGACGGCGCGACGACACCATCGGAGAAGCTTTGGTCGAGGAACTGGGCGACGAGATCCGGCTGAGCTACGAGGTCGATTTCCGAAGTCCCGCCGGGACGACGCGGCTCGGCTTTGCCGATGTGATCTGGCGGCGGCCCGATGGCGTGATCATCAACGATGCCATCGTCACCCGGCTGGGGATCCCCGTGGGTCAGGTGCGGTTCGAGTTGCGCCGGAGGGGCTGAGGCCCGCCAGCCGCTGGGCAGCTGTGAATGCAACCGGGTCGAGCCCCGCACCCCCCGCGCGCAAATGCGCGACCAGCTCGGCACGCATGTCGGGCGACCAGTAGGCGCGCAGGTGCGCCGCCACCTTTTCAGAGGCGTCCCCTCGCTGGCTGCGGAAGAAGGCGGCGATCTGGTTGGCCATGCGGCACAGCTTGTCGGGCGTCTGTTCAGGCGACATGGGGCGTGCCTTTCTGCGTTGGCGCCCGTGCCAGGACGCGCCCCACCGGGTCACGGAGCTCGAACCGTCCGGCCCGGGCGAATGTGGCCAGTGTCATGCCCGCTTCCTCGGCCAGCCGCGCGGCCCGTGCCGTGGGGGCAGAGGCCGCAACCAGAACTGCGCAACCCGCCTGGGCGCATTTCTGAACCAGTTCCGTGGACACCCGCGAGGTCAGCACCACGGCCCCATCGCGGGGTGCGATGCCCGCCCGGGACAATGCGCCCAGCAGCTTGTCCAGCGCATTGTGCCGGCCCACATCCTCGCGCACGGGCCCGAGCCCGAGACCGGGGCGCAGGAAACCGGCGGCATGGGCCGCGCCGGTGCGGTCGTGCAGCGGCTGGCGTGCCCGCAGAAGCGCCGTCGCGTCTGCGATCTCGGCATGGCTGAACACCGGCCCGACGGGGGGCAGTGCGGGCAGGGGGCGGTTGGCGGCCTCCAGGCTGTCGATCCCGCACAGCCCGCAGCCCACGGGCCCGACCATTGCCCGCCGCCGCTCTGCCAGAAGACCGGCCCGGGGTGTCGACAACCACAATCGGGCCTCGGTTCCGGCATCGTGGCTTACGATCTCGATGCTCTCGATCTCGTCCGGCCCGGCCACGATCCCTTCGCTCAGGGCGAATCCCAGCGCCAGGTCCTCCAGATCGGCGGGTGTCGCCATCATCACCGCCAGCGTCTCGGCCTGAAAGACCAGCGCGACGGGCTCCTCGCCCACCAGCTCGCGCCGCGGAAAGGGGGCGGGCCCGCTCATTCCGCCGCCGGGGCGGTCCGTGCGGCCGGCTGCGGCGCGATGCGCCGCGTCTCCCGGGCCTGGGTATCGCTCTGGCGTTGCCATGCGCTTGGCCCTTCTGCCGGGCGCACCTGGACTGCCGTGACCTTGTATTCGGGGCAGTTGGTGGCCCAGTCGGACAGGTCGGTGGTGACCACGTTGGCCTGTGTCCCGGGGTGGTGGAAGGTGGTGTAGACAATCCCCGGAGAGACCCGATCGGTCAGCGTGGCGCGCAGGCTCGTCTCTCCGGTCCGCGAGGTCAGCCGCACCAGATCGCCCTCGGCGATGCCGCGGGTCTCGGCATCGTGGGGGTGGATCTCCAGCAGGTCCTCGCCATGCCAGACCGCGTTTTCGGTGCGCCGGGTCTGTGCGCCCACATTGTACTGGCTGAGCACCCTGCCGGTTGTCAGCAGGAGCGGAAAGCGCGGCCCGGTACGTTCCTCGGTGGGGACATATTCGGTGATCATCAGCCGCCCCAATCCCCGGGCAAAACGGCCCGAGTGCATGACCGGCGTGCCGGTGGGCGCGTCCGGAGAGCAGGGCCATTGCACCGACCCCACCCGGTCGAGCAAGGCGAAGGACACCCCGGCAAAGGAGGGTGTGGTCGCGGCGATCTCGTCCATGATCTCGGACGGGTGGCCATAGGACCAGCCCGCGCCCAGCGCATTGGCCAAGGCCTGTGTCCCCTCCCAGTCGGCCAGGCCCGCCCGTGGCGCCATGGCCCGGCGCACCCGCCCGATGCGCCGCTCGGCATTGGTGAAGGTTCCGTCCTTCTCGAGGAAGGTGGAGCCGGGCAGGAACACATGGGCATAACGCGCGGTCTCGTTCAGGAAGAGGTCATGCACGATCACGCAGTCCATCGCCGCAAGTGCGGCCGCGACGTGGTGGGTGTCGGGGTCAGATTGCAGGATGTCCTCGCCCTGGATGTAGATGCCGCGAAAACGCCCGGCGACGGCGGCATCCAGCATGTTGGGAATGCGAAGGCCCGGTTCGGGGTCGATCGCAACCCCCCATGCGGCCTCGAAGACGGCGCGGTTGGCCGGATCCGAGACATGGCGGTAGCCCGGCAGTTCATGGGGAAAGGCCCCCATGTCGCAGGCACCCTGCACGTTGTTCTGGCCGCGCAGCGGGTTCACGCCCACGCCGGGGCGACCGATGTTGCCCGTCAGCATGGCAAGATTGGCGATGGCCATGACGGTTGTCGAGCCCTGCGAGTGCTCGGTGACGCCAAGGCCGTAGTAGATCGCTCCGTTGCCGCCCGTCGCAAAGAGCCGCGCCGCCGCGCGCAATTCGGCCGCGGGCACGCCGGTAAGCGCCTCGACGGCCTCGGGCGCGTGGCGGGGTTCGGCTGCGAAGGCGAGGTAATCCTCTGTGTCCTCCGCCTCGCAGCGCGCGTCCAGAAAGGCGCGGTCCGCAAGGCCTTCGGTCACGATGACATGGGCCATCGCCGTCAGCAGCGCCACATTGGTGCCGGGGCGCAGCGCGAGGTGATGGTCCGCCTGCACATGGGGGCTGCGCACCAGATCGATGCGCCGCGGGTCGATCACGATCAGCCGCGCGCCCTGCCGCAGCCGTCGCTTGAGCCTGCTGGCAAAGACCGGGTGGCCGTCGGTGGGGTTGGCACCGATCACAACCACAACGTCGGCCTCGGCCACGCTGGCGAAATCCTGGGTGCCCGCCGATGTCCCGAAGGCCTGTCCCAGACCGTAACCGGTGGGCGAGTGGCAGACGCGGGCACAGGTGTCGGTGTTGTTGGTGCCCAGAACCGCGCGCGCGAGTTTCTGGACGAGATAGGCCTCCTCGTTGGTGCATCGGCTGGAGGCGATCACGCCAACGGCATTCCGGCCATGGGTGTCCTGAATCCCCCGCAGGCGGCCAGCCGCAAAGGACAGCGCCTCGTCCCAGCCGACCTCGCGCCACGGCGCGTCGATCCGGTCGCGGATCATCGGTTTCAGGATCCGGTCGGGATGCGTGGCATAACCCCAGGCAAAACGCCCCTTGACGCAGGAATGTCCTTCGTTGGCCTTGCCCGCGCGCGCGGGCATCATGCGGACCACGCGTTCGCCCTGCATCTGCGCCTCGAAGGTGCAGCCGACCCCGCAATAGGCGCAGGTGGTCTGCACGCTCCGCTCGGGCTGGCCGTGGGTGTGGATGGCCTTCTCGGTCAGCGTGGCGGTGGGGCAGGCCTGCACGCAGGCCCCGCAGGAGACGCAATCGGAGGCGAGGAAATCGTCATCGCCCGCGCCTGACTTGACCCGGGACTCAAAGCCGCGCCCCTCGATCGTCAGGGCGAAGGTTCCCTGCACCTCCTCGCAGGCGCGCACGCAACGGGAGCAGACGATGCATTTGGACGGATCATAGGTGAAATACGGGTTCGATGTGTCGGCAGGGCGCCACTCGGGATTGGGCGCGACGGGGCCACGAGCGGTGACATGGTTGCGCCCCTCGGCATAGCGCACCTGGCGCAGACCGACCGCGCCGGCCATGTCCTGCAGCTCGCAATCGCCGTTGGCGGCACAGGTGAGGCAATCGAGCGGATGATCGGAGATATAGAGCTCCATCACCCCCCGGCGCAGCTTGTCCAGCCGATCGCCACGGGTGCGCACCTCCATGCCCTCGGCCACGGGTGTCGTGCAGGAGGCAGGCGTGCCGCGGCGGCCGTCGATCTCCACAAGGCACAGCCGGCATGAGCCGAACGCCTCGAGGCTGTCGGTGGCGCACAGCTTGGGAATCGCGATACCGGCCAGTGCTGCGGCACGCATCACCGATGTGCCCTCGGGCACCGTCACCTCCATGCCGTCGATGCGCAGGCTGACAGCACTACCCCCGATCGGGCCCGGTGTTCCAAGGTCGCGGTCGTCGGGAAGGACGAAATCCTTCATGCTCTCACCTCTTGATCCGCCGCCCTATTCGGCGGCCTGCCGGTTTGCAGGCGGCAGCCCGAAGTCGCCGGGCCAGCCCCGCAGCGCGCTGAGCACGGGGTAAGGCGCAAAGCCCCCCAATGCACAGAGCGAGCCGTCGCGCATGGTGTCGCACAGCTCCTCGAGCAGCGGCACTGCAGTGGCGTCACCCTCGAGTATCCGCTCGATCGTCTCCACGCCCCGCACCGCGCCGATGCGGCAGGGCGTGCACTTGCCGCAGGATTCCAGCGCGCAGAACTCCATCGCAAAGCGGGCCAGCCGTCCCATGTCGGCGCTGTCGTCGAAGATGGTGATGCCCGCATGGCCGAGGATGCCACCCGCGCCGTCCATCTCTTCGTAGCCGAAGGGTGTGTCGAAATGCTCCGGCCCGAAATAGGCGCCGAGGGGGCCGCCCACCTGAACGGCCTTGACCGGCCTGCCCGTCGCCGTGCCTCCGGCGATATCATCGACCAGCGTGCCAAGGCTGAGCCCCATGCCTGTCTCGAACAGCCCGCCACGGGCCACGCAGCCTGCAAGCTGCACCGGGATCGTGCCGCGCGACCGGCCAAGGCCGTGCCGGGCATAGGCCGCAGCACCCTCGGCCAGAATGAACGGCACCGCAGCCAGCGTCAGTACATTGTGCACCAGCGTCGGCCGCCCGAAGAGACCCGAAAGCGCTGGCAGGGGCGGCTTGGCGCGGACGATGCCGCGCTTGCCCTCGAGGCTGTTGAGAAGGGCCGTCTCCTCTCCGCAGACATAGGAGCCCGCGCCCACGCGGACCTCCAGCCCGAAGCTCCGTCCGCTGCCCAGCAGACGCGGCCCCAGCAGACCGCCGGATTCGGCCCGGGCGATGGCCGCCTGCATTGTCGCGATGGCATCGGGGTATTCCGAGCGGATGTAGACGATCCCCCGCTCTGCTCCGGTGGCGATGCCCGCGATGGCCATGCCCTCGATCAGCAGGAAGGGATCGCCCTCCATCAGCATCCGGTCCGCGAAACTGCCCGAGTCGCCCTCGTCGGCATTGCAGACAATCACCTTGCCCGCCCCCGGTGCGGTGCGGACCGTCTCCCACTTTATGCCCGCTGGAAAGCCTGCGCCGCCACGGCCGCGCAGCCCGCTGTCGCGCACCGCCTCGACGATCGCCTCGGGCTTCAGGGCGAGTGCCGCAGCAAGGCCGGCAAGCCCGCCGGTCGCGCCATAGGCGGCAAGATCGAGCGGGTCGTTCAGCCCGACGCGGGCAAAGGTCAGCCGCGTCTGGCGCGCAAAGAAGGGGATGTCCTCCACCCGGCCCAGCGCCTCCATCCGGCCCGACAGAAGCGCGCGCGCATCCTCGGGGCGCACGGGGCCATAGGCGATGCGGGTGCCGTCGCGTTCGATTTCCACCAGCGGCTCCAGCCAGATCATCCCGCGGCTGCCTGTGCGCACGATCTCGGCGCGAAGGCCCATCCGCTCGGCCTCGGCGGCGAGGGCGCGGGCCACGTCGTCCGCGCCAAGGGCCCGGGCCGCGGCGTCGCGGGGGACATGCACCCTCATGGTGTCGCCTCGCCGTCGTCTCCGGTCGCGCCTTGCGCCAGCGCCGCCAGCAGGGCGTCGCTCCCGACGCGGCCCAGCGGCCGTGTGTCCAGCATCGCGGCGGGGGCGCAGGCGCACAGGCCGAGGCAATAGACGGGCTCCAGCGTCACGGCGCCATCGGCGCTGGTCTCGCCCCAGGCCAGGCCCAGCCGGTCCCGGACATCCTGCGCGATGCCTTCGGCGCCCATGGCAAGGCAGGCCTCGGAGCGGCACAGCCGCAGCACCTGCCGCCCGGGGGGCTGCGCGCGGAAATCGTGGTAGAAGGTGATGACGCCATGCACCTCGGCGCGGCTGATGTTGAGTGCCTGCGCGATGCGGGGCACGGAGCCGTCGGGCACATGGCCAAACCGCGCCTGCAGGGCGTGAAGGATCGGCAGCAGCGCGCCCGCACCCTCGCCGCCGGCATGGGCAACGATCACCTCGTCAAGAGCGGCCTCTGTGGCCTGGGGCCAGGGGCCGCGCGGACCTTTCTGGGACATGAGTTCCTCCGGCGCACAATATCAGCCCTGTGCATCGGAAAATCAATATCGCTTTTCAGTCAATCGATAGGCCTTAGCTATCAAACTCCTCCTCCGCCAGGGCGGTGGCGGTCTCTCTCAGGGCCTGCAGCACCGGGGTGAGCACGTCATGGGCGGGCACGATCAGGCCCACTGCATGGCCTGCCGTGGGCCCGCCGAGGGGCCGCACCGCCAGACCCGCGCCCCGGGCCAGCCATGCGCCCATGTCCTCGGGCAGCACGGTCGCCCAGCCGCCCGCCGCGACATGGGCGGCCAGCACGATGGTGGAATTGCTCTCGACCCGCACTTCCGGCGTTACCCCCGCAGCCAGCAGGGCGGCATCGACGATCCGGCGGTTCTGCATCTCCTGTGTCAGCAGGCACAGCGGCACACCGGCCAGATCGGCCCAGGCCACCCGCTCCTGCCGCGCCAGCGGATGCGCCTCGGGGCAGACCAGCACATGGCGCTCGCGCCACAGGGGCAGGGCGGTGACGCGGCCCAGCGGCTCGTTGTCCAGATAGCTGAGCCCGGCATCGGCCTCGAAGCTGGCGAGGCTGCGCAGGATATCGGCGGACGAGCGCGACAGCACCACGATCTGCACCCCGGAATGGGCCGCGGCAATTCGGTGCGACAGCGCCGCCGCGCTGGTCAGCGCGGTGGGAATGACGGCCAGCCGCAACACCCCCGACAGCCCCTCGCGCCGCGCCCGCATCTCGGCGCGCAGCAGCCGCACATCGCCAAGGATGCGCTGGGCATGGGCCAGGGCCCGCTGGCCCTCGGGCGTCAGCCCGCCAAACCGGGAGCCGCGAAACACAAGCTGCACGCCCAGCTCTTCCTCCAGCTGGCGGATGCCGGCCGACAGGCTGGGCTGGCTGATGCCGAGGCTTTCGGCGGCGCGGCCGAAATGACCCTCGCGGGCGAGGGCCGTGAACATCTCGAGCTTGCCGATCATGGGCGGCGATCACCGGGCGCGGTTTCCATCGCCCCAGCCTATCGCGCCCGCCCGCCCCGGTCGAGCCGGGACGGGGCCGGGGCGCTCAGATGTCGAGGGCACCCTGACGGTCCGGATCGGTCACGCGCGGGGCCTTGCGGTAGGGGTCGCCGTGGCGAAGCGGGGTGTTCACCGCGCGCGGGCCACCCTCAAGCGCCTGTTCGACGGTCACGATCTGGATGCGCGGAACCGGGTCAAAGCCCTCGACCGTGAAGGTGCCCGCGCCGCGTGCCCAGTCCAGCATCGGTTTCGTGGGCGGGTGCAGGGTCAGGAAGATGCCGACCTGCGCCTTCTGTTCGGTGACCACGGCATCCAGTTCGCGCATCATCTTGACATCGAGGTTACGCCCGCCCTTGACCGAGACGATGGCGCGGTATTCCTGCGCCGGGCCAAAGCGAAAGGTGCCGTCGATGCCGCCATCGGCGCCCTTTTTCCCGTCGCGGTGGGCATAGGCCTTGATCAGGCGCAGCGCCCATTTCTCGAATTCCTTCTTGGTGCGGTCGTCGCGGTCGAACAGTTCCTGCGCGCCGGCCACGTCGGTGGGCACGCCGTGGACGGTGAATTCGGCCTGCCCGGCGAAGGCGTCGTACAGGCGCGTCTCGATCAGGCCGATGGCCAGATGGGTGATGTCGATGCCGATCCAGTTGCGCCCCAGCTTCTGCGCCGCCTCGACCGTGGTGCCGCAGCCGCAGAACGGGTCCAGCACCACATCGCCGGGGTTGGAACTGGCGGCGACGATCCGTTCCAGCAGGGCGACGGGTTTCTGGGTGGGGTAGCCGAGGCGTTCCTGGGCCTGGGAGTTGATGGGGGGAATATCAGACCAGACAGTGCCAATGGGGATCCCTGGGAACGTCTGATCAACGCGTTCGGCTGCGCCGAGACGGCGGTGTGAGCGCCGTTTCGGGTGGCTGGCAGCGTTCTGAGGGCGGATTCCGCCGCTTCAGACGCGCCAGAATG
>JAFIEC010000169.1 GCA_020832725.1 Paracoccaceae bacterium
CGGTGTGTTCGCGATGGAGCTCGGCGGTCCCGAGGTCGGGCGCGGCTGCGGCGGCCGCGGCATCATCCACGGCTTCGAACTGCTCGAGAAGCTCGGCTTCCACGAGTGGGGATTCGACTACGTCCTGCTCGACTTTCTGGGCGACGTGGTCTGCGGCGGCTTTGGCCTGCCGATCGCGCGGGACATGGCGCAAAAGGTCATCGTGGTCGGCTCCAACGACCTTCAGAGCCTCTATGTGGCCAACAACGTCTGCTCGGCGGTGGAGTATTTCCGCAAGCTCGGCGGCAATGTCGGCGTGGCCGGCATGGTCATCAACAAGGATGACGGCACCGGCCAGGCGGCGGCCTTCGCCAAGGCGACGGGTGTTCCGGTGCTGGCCTCCATCCCGGCCGACGAGGACCTGCGGCGCAAGTCGGCCGCCTATCAGATCGTCGGCACGATGGGGGAGCAATGGGGCCCGCTGTTTGCCGAGCTTGGCATGAACGTCGCCGCCGCACCGCCCATGCACCCGCGCGCCCTCAGCCAGGACGAGCTGCTTGGCCTGTTCTCGGCATCCGACACGGGTGGGGATTTCGTGCTGACCCCGGCCAGCGACGCCGACATGCGCGGCAAGCATTCCAAGCCGAAGAAGTCGCTCGAAGTGGTCTATGACGATGTTTGATCTCTCCGAACTCAGCCGCTGGGACGAGGCGCTGCGCCAGATCGAGGGTGCCCCCGTCGAGGCGGAGCCCGACACGGGACTGCAGCTGCGGGACGCATCGTCGCCCCGCCAGACCGACACACTTCCGCAAGAGGTGGCCGCATGAGCGAGGAAATCCGCTACGACACCGCCGACGAGGCCGAAGTCATCACCGGTGCGACGGTGAGCGAGACGACGCCCCCGCCCGCGATATCGGGCGGAGATGGCCTTGGCTGTCATGGCGGCGCTGCCCGCATGGAGGAAGCCGCCCGCGCGGCCGGCAAGTCCGAGGTGCTCGACCGGTATCGCGCCGACTATCCGCTGGGCCCGCACGACCAGCCCCAGAGCATGTGCCCCGCCTTTGGAAGCCTGCGCGTGGGGCTGCGGATGCGCCGGGTGGCGACCGTCCTTTCCGGCTCTGCCTGCTGCGTCTACGGGCTGACCTTTGTCAGCCATTTCTACGGGGCGCGCCGCTCAGTCGGCTATGTGCCGTTCAATTCCGAAACGCGGGTTACCGTAAAGCTGTTCGAGTATATCCGCGAAGCGGTCCACGACATGGCCGACCCGTCCAAGTATGACGCGATCGTGGTCACCAATCTCTGCGTGCCCACCGCCTCGGGTGTTCCGCTCAAGCTGCTGCCCGACGAGATCGACGGCGTCCGCATCGTCGGCATCGACGTGCCCGGCTTTGGCGTGCCGACCCATGCCGAGGCCAAGGATGTCCTGGCGGGGGCGATGCTGAACTATGCCCGCCGCGAGGTGGAGGCGGGGCCTGTCCAGGCCCCCGCCTCGGGCAAGTCCGATCGGCCCACGGTCACGCTTCTGGGCGAGATGTTCCCCGCCGATCCCATGAGCATCGGCGCGCTGCTGGCCCCGCTTGGCGTTGCTGCGGGCCCTGTCGTGCCCTGCCGGGAATGGCGCGAGCTCTATGCGGCGCTCGATTGCGGCGCGGTGGCGGCGATCCATCCCTTCTATACCGCCGCGGTGCGCGAGTTCGAGGCCGCGGGCCGGCCTGTCCTGGGCTCGGCACCCGTGGGCCATGACGGCACGGCGGGATGGCTGGCCGCCGTGGGCGAGGCCTTCGGCCTGCCTGCCGAGCGCATCGCCGCCGCCCAGAACGCCTTTCTGCCCGCGATCCGGCAGGCCCTCTCGGGCACGAGGATCGACGGCACGATCACACTGTCCGGCTACGAGGGATCCGAGCTTCTGGTGGCGCGCCTTCTCATCGAGAGCGGGGCGAACGTGCCCTATGTCGGCACCGCCTGCCCCCGCACCCGCTGGTCGGACCCCGACCGTGAATGGCTGGAGGCGCGCGGCGTGCAGGTGAAATTCCGCGCCAGCCTCGAGGATGATTGCTCGGCAATGGAAGCGGTGCGCCCGGATCTGGCCATCGGCACCACGCCCGTGGTCCAGAAGGCCAAGGAGCTGGGCGTGCCCGGCCTCTATTTCACCAACCTGATCTCGGCGCGCCCCCTGATGGGGCCGGCCGGCGCAGGCAGCCTGCAGCAGGTGGTCAATGCCGCGATCGCCAACCGCGAGCGCATGGCGCACATGAAGGAATTCTTCGAGGGCGTGGGCGAGGGCGACACCGCCGGCATCTGGGAGGGCAATCCCAACCTGCACCCCGAATTCCGCGCCCATCACCAGAAGAAGCTGGAAAAGAAGGCTCGCGCCGCCAAGGCGGAGGAGATGATCTGATGCTGATCCAGGATCATGATCGCGCGGGCGGCTACTGGGGCTCGGTCTATGCCTTCACGGCGGTGAAGGGGCTTCAGGTGGTCATCGACGGCCCCGTCGGCTGCGAGAACCTCCCGGTGACCAGTGTGCTGCATTATACCGACGCGCTGCCGCCCCACGAATTCCCGATCGTCGTTACCGGCCTGGCGGAAGACGAGATGGGCGCGGTAACCGAAGACGCCATGAAGCGCGCCTGGACCCCGCTCGATCCGGCGCTGCCCGCAGTGGTGGTGACCGGCTCCATCGCCGAGATGATCGGCGGCGGTGTCACGCCCCAGGGCACCAACATCCAGCGCTTCCTGCCGCGCACCATCGACGAGGACCAGTGGCAATCGGCCGATCGGGCGATGACCTGGCTGTTCACCGAATTCGGCATGACCAAGGGCCGCATGCCCCGCGAGGCCAAGCGCGAAGAGGGTGCAAGGCCGCGCGTGAACATCCTCGGCCCGATGTATGGCACGTTCAACATGCCCTCGGATCTTGCCGAGATCCGCCGCCTGGTCGAGGGGATCGGCGCCGAGGTGAACATGGTCATGCCTCTGGGCAGCCACCTCGCCGAGATGCCCAAGCTCGTGAATGCCGACGTCAACATCGTCATGTATCGCGAATTCGGCCGCGGCCTCGCGGAGGCGCTGCGCAAGCCCTATCTGCAGGCGCCCTTCGGCATCGAGAGCACCACCAAGTTCCTGCGCAAGCTGGGCGAGCTGCTGGGGCTGGACCCGGAGCCCTTCATCGCGCGCGAGAAGCATTCGACGATCAAGCCCGTCTGGGACCTGTGGCGCTCGGTCACCCAGGATTTCTTTGCCACCGCCAGCTTTGCGATCGTGGCCAACGAGACCTATGCCCGCGGCGTGCGCAATTTCCTCGAGACCGACATGGGGCTGCCCTGCGCCTTTGCCGTCGCCCGCCGGGCCGGTGCCAAGACCGACAACGACGAGGTCCGCGCGCTGTTGCGCCAGAAGCGTCCTCTCGTGGTCATGGGCTCGATCAACGAAAAGATGTACATGGCCGAGATGTCGGGCGGCTTCGGCCCGAAACCGGCCTTCATTCCCGCCAGCTTCCCCGGTGCCGCCATCCGGCGCGCCACGGGCACGCCCTTCATGGGCTATGCAGGGGCGACCTACCTCGTTCAGGAAGTGTGCAACGCTCTGTTCGATGCGCTGTTCCACATCCTGCCGCTGGGATCCGACCTCGACGCGGTCGAGGCGACGCCCACCACCCTGCGGCGCGACTTTCCCTGGGATCCGGACGCGCAGGCCCTGCTCGACCGGATCGTGGAAGAGCACCCGGTCCTTACACGCATCTCGGCGGCAAAGACCCTGCGAGACGAGGCCGAACGGGCCGCGCTTGCATCGGGGGCCGAACGGGTCGGCCGGGACATCGTGGCCCGCCTGCGCCCCGGCTTCGAGGAAGCCGGCGCCCTGGCGGAGAACAACCCCAATCAAGGGAGGACGGCATGACGAGCAAGACCGCAGGAGGGCAATCGCTGCCCCGGCACCGGCGCGGCCCCGGCCTCGAATACCGGGCCTATTTCGTCGCGATCTTCTTTCTGTCGCTGCCCGGTGCCGCATTGCGCTGGGCCTGGCGGCTGGCCGTGCCCCGGCATGACCGCATCAACGATGGTGTCCTGACCCGCGCCTGGCGCCGGGCCAACGACATCACGCCACAGATTTTCTCCGCATGATTGCGGAGCACCAGATTCGGACGGCCTCGTGTCGGACGGATAGCCGGGAAGGCATGAGGCCGATCCGGTTCCCTGGTCGCGGGTTCTTGCGACCTCAGTCTAACCATCCGGAGGATAGTTCATGGCTGACAAATCGAGCCTGTCACTGACAGGTCTGACCGACGAGCAGGCGCAGGAACTGCACTCGGTGTATATGAGCGGGCTCTGGCTGTTCACGGCCGTTGCCATCGTCGCGCATATCGCCACGTACATCTGGCGCCCGTGGTTCGGTTGAGGAGGGACACGAGATGAGCAAGTTCTACAAGATCTGGCTGATTTTCGATCCCCGCCGCGTGTTTGTGGTTCAGGGCGGGTTCCTGTTCCTGCTGGCGGCGATGATCCACCTCGTGGTGCTGTCGAGCGGTCTCAACTGGTTCGAGACTGCCGCCCGCGCCGGCGGGGGCTGAGCCCTCACGCGCGGCCGCCCGAGGGCGGCTGCGTCATCATCGCTGCGGGCGGAACCTCTGAGGCGTCGCCCGCAGCAGACCCAATCGAATGACGGCTTCGCGTCGCGAGACGGGCCGCCAAAACGCGGAGAGAAGTATGGCACTGCTCAGCTTCGAGAGAAAATATCGCGTCCGAGGCGGGACGCTTGTCGGCGGCGACCTGTTCGACTTCTGGATCGGCCCCTTCTTCGTGGGCTTCTTCGGCGTCACGACAGCGTTCTTTGCGCTGCTCGGCACCATCCTCATATTCTGGGGGGCCGCCCAACAGGGTGAGTGGAACCCCTGGCTGATCAACATCGCGCCGCCCGACCTGTCCTATGGTCTGGGCATGGCGCCGCTCAACGAGGGCGGCCTGTGGCAGATCATCACGATCTGCGCCATCGGTGCCTTCGTGTCCTGGGCGCTCCGCGAGGTGGAGATCTGCCGCAAGCTCGGCATCGGCTATCATGTGCCCTTCGCCTTTGGCGTGGCCATCTTCGCCTATGTCACCCTGGTCGTGTTCCGCCCGCTGCTGATGGGCGCCTGGGGCCATGGTTTCCCCTATGGCATCTTCAGCCACCTCGACTGGGTGTCGAACACCGGCTACGCCTATCTGCACTTCCACTACAACCCGGCCCACATGCTGGCGGTGACCTTCTTCTTCACCACCACGCTGGCGCTTGCGCTGCACGGCGGCCTGATCCTGTCGGCGGCCAACCCCGGCAAGGATACCGACGGCACCCCGCGCGAGATGAAGACCCCCGATCACGAGGATACCTTCTTCCGGGACTTCATCGGCTATTCGGTCGGCACGCTCGGCATTCACCGCGTGGGCCTGCTGCTGGCGCTGAACGCGGGCTTCTGGTCGGCGATCTGCATCGTGATCTCGGGCCCCGTCTGGACCAAGGGCTGGCCCGAGTGGTGGAACTGGTGGCTCGACCTGCCGATCTGGCCGTCGGTCCGCGCCGCAGGAGGGATGTGACATGCCCGAGTATCAGAACATCTTCACCCAGGTTCAGGTTCAGGGTCCTCCCGAATGGGGCATGGACAACGAGAACAACCTGGGCTCGGAGAGGGCGGGTACCCCCGGCTTCTCCAGCCTGATCGGCTGGATCGGCAACGCCCAGCTGGGCCCGATCTATCTGGGCTGGTTCGGGATCATCTCGCTGGCGACGGGCACGCTGTGGCTGAACATCATCGGGATCAACATGCTCGCGCAGGTGGGCTGGTCGATCCCCGAGTTCATCCGCCAGCTGTTCTGGCTGGCGCTCGAGCCGCCCAGCCCGCAATACGGCCTCAGCATGCCGCCGCTGAACGATGGCGGATGGTACATGATCGCAAGCTTCTTCCTGCTTGTCTCGGTCATGTCCTGGTGGCTGCGGACCTACCTGCTGGCAGAGGCCCATGGCATGGGCAAGCACGTGGCCTGGGCCTTCCTTGCGGCGATCTGGCTGTTCCTCGTGCTGGGCCTGTTCCGGCCCATCCTGATGGGTTCCTGGTCCGAGATGGTGCCCTATGGCATCTTCCCGCACCTCGACTGGACCACCGCCTTCTCGATCCGCTACGGCAACCTCTACTACAACCCGTTCCACTGCCTTTCGATCGTGTTCCTCTATGGCTCGGTCCTGCTGTTCGCCATGCACGGGGCCACCATTCTTTCGGTCACCCGCCTTGGCGGCGACCGCGAGCTGGAGCAGATCGTGGACCGGGGCACCGCCTCGGAGCGCGCCGCGCTCTTCTGGCGCTGGACCATGGGGTTCAACGCCACGATGGAGGGGATCCATCGCTGGGCCTGGTGGTTCGCCGTGCTCACCCCGATCACCGGCGGTATCGGGATCCTGCTGACCGGAACGGTCGTGGACAACTGGTATCTCTGGGCGGTCGAGAAGAACTTCGCGCCAAGCTATGACGGTTTCTACGGCTACGAGTTCTACGCGAACGGAGGGAACTGACATGTTCAAGATACCTGATTGGTTCACCTCCTGGAGTGCGAAGAACCCCAAGGACATCTACGGCCCCGCCATCCTGGTGGGGGCCGTGGGAGGGGCGGTCTTCGTCGCGGCGCTGATCGTCACCTGGGGCTATCCGGCCCCGACGGTCAGCACCCAGACGGGTCCGCGGGGCACCGGCATGAGCATCACGGACTTCGCCCGTGATGCTGGTCGGCCCGACCCGACCATCGAGGGCTTCGTCTCCTTCGACGTTGTCCCGCCCCAGCCGGGCGATGCGCGTGCGGGCGATGTCATCGAGAATGCCGAGCCGCTTCTGGCCGACCTGACGGTGGCCAATTACGAACGGCTGATCCGGGCGATGCAGGAATGGACCGGGATTCCCGACCTCCTCGAGACCGAAGAGGAGAATTACCAGACCATCGTCGCACGCTCGATGATCGAGATGACCCAGAACATCAACGAGGGCTGGGTCGGCCATGTGGGCGACACCGGCGTCACCTGCTACACCTGCCATCGCGGCGAGCCGGTGCCCAACGAGATCTGGTTCAAGATCACCCCCGTCAACATGGCCGCGGCCGGCTGGTCGGCCGTCCAGAACCGGGCCACGCCGCAAAGCCAGTTCACCTCGCTGCCCTCGGATGCGCTGGAAAAGCTGCTTCTGGATGGCGAGCGGATTTCCGTTCACGATCTGGAGCCGCGCGTGCGGACGATGCCGGGTGATCCCACCTGGCAGGACACGGAGCGGACCTACAGCCTGATGAACTACTTCTCGAATGCGCTGGGAGTGAACTGCCTGTTCTGCCACAATTCGGCGGCCTTCTTCGATCCGGCCCAGGTCACCCCGCAATGGGCGAACGCCTCCATCGGGATCAGCATGGTGCTGGAGATCAACAACGACTGGCTGGTGCCGCTGGGCGACGTTCTGCCCGAGCACCGTCTGGGGCCGATCCACGGCGATGCGCCCAAGGCCGCCTGCGCCACCTGCCACCAGGGCTATTCCAAGCCGCTTCAGGGCCTTCCGGTCCTGTCTGACTGGCCCGAACTCGCCACCACCGGCGAGCCGGTCTACGAGTGATCCGTGGCGGGCGGGTCTCGCCTGAACGATCCCTTCCGCGGGCTGAAGGCCCGGTCCGCGGAGCACGCTTTTCCTGGCGCGTTTTCTCCTGAACGCGTTCCCCCTCCCGTGTAACGGGAGACTGCGCCGCACCGAAGCCTGCTTCGTGCGGCGCCTTTTTATCCAGCGCTCTTGAGGCCGATGTGATGGCAAGGACAGCAACGGAAAAGAAAGCATATGAAACAGAGTTGAAGAAGCGCATAGATGAATTGCGCAGCAGGAGCCCCGCGTTTTATGAGCCAAAACTCTGGAAGGTGATGGGCCTGGTGGCTTTCGGCGGAACCATTCTTAACGGATGCAGCGGATTCTCGGAAGACGGGATGGATGTGTTGGGTATTTTTGGTGGAATAGCGCTCTTCTTCTTTGGGGTGCATCGACAGGAGCAATACAATCAGATCGATATGGAGATAAAGTGGTTAATGAGCGACCTGCGTTCTCTGGGGAGTGATGATTAGCTTTGCGCTTTTTCGCAGTTGAATAGATGTCCGTCATTCGCCGCGCACCTCAATGAAACAGCACTTGCCGTAGGATGTTCACATGACACACCCCGCAACCCCCCATCTCGACCGCGTCGACACACCGGCCGACCTGCGCCGGATGAGCGATGCCGAACTGGCCCATGTCGCCCGCGAATTGCGCGCCGAGACCATCTCGGCGGTGTCGGTGACGGGCGGGCATCTGGGCTCCTCGCTGGGCGTGGTCGAACTGACGGTGGCGCTGCATGCGGTGTTTCACACGCCCCATGACAAGCTGATCTGGGACGTCGGCCACCAATGCTATCCGCACAAGATTCTGACGGGACGCCGAGACCGCATCCGCACCCTGCGCAAGGAGGGGGGGCTGTCGGGCTTCACCAAGCGCGCCGAGAGCATCTATGACCCGTTCGGCGCGGCCCATTCCTCCACCTCGATCTCGGCGGCGCTGGGATTCGCCGTGGCCCGCGACCGCGGAGAGGCCACGGGCGACGCCATCGCCGTGATCGGCGACGGCTCGATCAGCGCCGGGATGGCCTATGAGGCGCTCAACAATGCAGGCCACGAAAAGCGGCGGCTGTTCGTCATCCTGAACGACAACGAGATGTCGATCGCGCCGCCTGTGGGGGCGATGTCGTCCTATCTGTCCGGGCTGTATGCCGGCACGCCGCTGCACGCCCTCAAGGATATCGCCGACAGCATGGTCGGCGCGCTGCCCGAACCCCTGCGCCAGGGCGCGCTGCGCGCCCGCGCGCTTGTGACCGGATCGGGCACGGGGGCCACCCTCTTCGAGGAGCTGGGCTTCGATTATATCGGGCCCATCAACGGGCACGACATGGGCCAGCTTCTGGCCGTGCTGCGCGCGGCGCGGGCGCGGGCAACGGGGCCGGTGCTGATCCACGCCGTCACCCGCAAGGGCAAGGGCTATGCGCCCGCCGAAACCTCGGCCGACAAGTATCACGGGGTGGCAAGCTTCGACGTCGCCTCTGGGGCCCAGAACAAGGCGAAATCCAACGCGCCCAGCTACACCTCGGTGTTCGGTCGTGCCCTTGTGGAGGAGGCCCGCCGCGATGCCCGCATCGTTGCGGTGACCGCGGCCATGCCCGACGGGACCGGGCTCGACCTCATGCAGCAGGCCCATCCTGCCCGCACCTTCGATGTCGGCAGCGCCGAGCAGCATGCGGTGACCTTTGCCGCCGGCATGGCGGCGGGGGGGCTGCGGCCCTTCTGCGCGATCTACTCGACCTTCCTGCAGCGCGGCTATGATCAGGTGGTGCATGATGTGGCCCTGCAGGGGTTGCCGGTGCGTTTCGCCATCGACCGTGCGGGGCTGGTGGGGGCCGATGGCGCGACCCATGCCGGGGCCTTCGACATCGCCTATCTGGCGAACCTGCCGGGCTTTACCGTCATGGCGGCGGGCGACGAGGCCGATCTGGTCCACATGATCGCCACTGCGGCAGCCCATGACGAGGGGCCCATCGCCTTTCGCTATCCCCGTGGCGAGGGGGTGGGCGTGGAGATGCCCGAGCGCGGCGAGGTGCTGCCCATCGGGCGGGGCCGGATCCTGCGCGAGGGGGCGCAGGTGGCCCTTCTGTCCTATGGCGGACACCTGGCCGAAACGCTCCGCGCGGCCGATCTGCTGGAGCAGCGGGGGATCTCTGCGACCGTGGCCGACGCGCGCTTTGCCCGGCCGCTGGACACCGACCTGATCGCCCAGCTTGCAGCCCATCACGGGGCGCTGATTACCGTCGAGACGGGCGCGCGGGGCGGCTTTGGCGCCCATGTGCTGCATTGGCTGGCCGAGACGGGCCGGCTTGATCGCGGCCTGCGCATCCGGACCATGACCCTGACCGACGCCTTCATCGACCAGGCCAGCCCCGAGGCGATGTACCGCGCGGCAGGCCTGTCGGCCCGGGACATCGCCGCCCGGGCCCTGGAGGCGCTGGGGATCGCCGCCCCGGATTTCGAGGCGCGCCGGGCCTGAGGTCGCGGGCCGGAAGTGACCCTGCAGCCGCCCGCCGAAATGAAAACGGCCCCCAGTGCCGGGGGCCGTCGGTGCCGGGAATGGGCCTTCGGCGCACTGTCGCCAGGCGTGATGCCCCCGCCGGGCCTTCAGCGCGATGTGTCCCCGCCGGGCTTTCAGCGTGATGCCCCGACCGGGCCTTCAGAGTGATATCCCTGCCGGGCATTCAGCATGATATCCCTGCCGGGCTTTCAGCCCGAGACATTGTCGCCGAAGATGGTCGCCCTGTGCCGTGCAAGGTAGATCCGCAGCCAGGGCGTGAAATTGCCCGGCGCGCGGGCGATCTCCTGCTCCAGCGCGGCCAGCGTGATCCAGCGCGTCTCCATCACTTCGGAGGGGTCGGGGCGCAGGCGCAGCTCCGGGTCTGCCTCGGCGGTAAAGATATCCACCACCTCGTGCTCCACCAGCCCGTCCCCGACATCGGCGCGGTATTCCACGCGGTCACGGTGGCGCAGGCGCAGCCCGGTGATGCCCAGTTCCTCGGCCAGCCGTCGCTCGGCGCAGGGGGCGGCGCGCTCGCCCCAATGGGGATGGGTGCAGCAGGCATTCGCCCACAGGCCGGGCGTGTGATACTTGCACAGCGCACGGCGCTGCAGGAGCGTCTCGTCGCCGCGCATCACGAAGACCGAGACCGCCGGATGGCGCAGCCCGCGGCGATGCGCGTCCAGCTTGTCCACCGGTGCCAGTCGGCCCTCCACCCAGGCAGCGATCGTGCTCATGTGTAGAACGGCCGCACAAGGCCGGTCAGATGGGCGAGATTCTTGATCCCGATCTTCAGGTGAGCCATGGGCCGGGCCCGGACAAGTTCCTTGTTCATGTAGGCCTCGAAGGTCAGGCGCTGGACATCGATGTCGTGGCACAACGAGACGAACCGTTCCCGCCGCTCGTCGGAGCGATAATAGGCGTCCTGCATCGTGCCGAGGATCTTGAACACGTTCTTGTGGTCGCGCATGAAAAGCGACCGCGCAAGCCGCAGGTCGCGCACCCGCCCTGTGGCAAGGCAGGCCGCAGCCGCCGTGGCGGCGACGCGCCCGCCGACCATGGCATAGAAGATCCCCTCTCCCGACGACGGGGCGACGACACCCGCCGCATCACCGGCCAGCACCACGTCGCGCCCGTTGTCCCAGCGATCGAGCGGCCGAAGCGGGATGGGCGCGCCCTCGCGCCGGATCGTGCGGCATTCCGCCAGACCCGATGCCTTGCGCAATGCGGCCGTGGCGGCCTTGAGGTCGGCCCCCTCGTCGCAGGTGCCCATGCCGACGCTGGCCTGCCCGCCATGGGGAAAGACCCAGCCATAGAAATCCGGCGAGATGCGCCCGTCATAGATCACGTCGCAGCGGTCGGGGTCATAATCGCCCACCCGCCCGGGGGCCTCGATGATCTCGTGATAGGCGATGACATAGGGAATGCGCTCTCCGCCCGGCACCTCGTGGCGCGCGACATTGGAGCGCGCGCCATCGGCCCCGATCACCAGCCGTGTGGACAGCGCCCGGGTCTCGCCACTGGCCTTGTCGCGATAGAGGACGCGGGTGCCTTCCTCGTCACGCTCCAGCCTCAGGTAGGTGCCGGTGACCCGCTCTGCCCCGGCCGTGGTGGCACGGCTGCGCAGGAATTCGTCGAAATGCTCCCGGTCGACCATGCCGACAAAGCCGTTCTCGATGGGGATGTCGACCTTGCGCGCGGTCGGAGAGATCATCCGCGCTGTGGTGATGCGCGCCACGATCTGCTCGTCGGGGATATGGAAATCGCGGATCAGCCGGGGCGGGATCGCGCCGCCGCAGGGCTTGATGCGCCCGGCCCGGTCCAGCAGCGCCACGCGATGGCCCGAGCGGGCCAGATCCTCGGCGGCGGTGGCCCCCGATGGCCCCCCGCGGACCACGACGACGTCATAGGTCATGTGTTCACTCCCCAGCCACGATGCGGGCCTCGGCCACGCGTGTCGCAGGACGCTCCATCACCCGCAGCGCCAGCGCCGCAGCCGCAAGGAACAGCCCTGCCTCGAACAGAAAGACGGTGCCGAAGGCGCTGGCATCCGAGCCCAGAACCCGGCGCAACACATCCGCCAGCCCCGCGCCCACAAGCCACCCAAAGCCCGCCGCAATGGCCTGGGCCGCGCCCCAGAGGCCCATCCGGGTGCCCTCGCGCCGCGCACGACCGCGGCCGGCCAGTGCCATCATCGAGCCGATGGCGGCGACGGCGAACATCCCGTTGAACAGCCCCAGCCCGACAATGGCGGGCAGCAGCAGGGCGCGCGCACCGCTGGTGCCGATGGCCGCGATTCCCGCCAGCATCACCGCCGAGCCGAGGCAGCCCGCCACGACCCAGCCGCGCAGGCTGCCCAGCTTCAGCCCCGTTGCCAGGATCCCGACCGCGAGCATGCCCACAAAGACGCCTCCGCTCTGGGCGCCCGACATCGAGGTGGTCTGGCCGGGCGTCATGGCAAAGACGAGGCCCGCAAAGGGCTCCATGATGAGTTCCTGCATGAAATAGGCAGTCATCGACAGGAACACGAACAGCGTGAACCGCCGCGCGGCGGGCTCGGCCCAGATCTCGGCCAGGCCCGCGCGAAAGCGGACCCGTTCCGCCACGGGTGGCACGACCAGCCCCAGCCGCCGCTCGATCCCCCAGATGGCAAGGCAGGTCACAAGGAATGCCCCGCCGGTGACCAGCCCCACGATCACCAGCATCCGGGCATGGCTGTAGGGGTCGAGCACCTGCCCCACGGTGATGGCGGTGGCGGCGATGCCGAAGATCATCATCAGCCAGGTGATGCTGGCCGCAGCGGGGCGGCGCTGTTCGGCGGTGCCGGTGGCAAGCAGGGCGAGAAGCGATGTGCCGGACGCCCCCACCCCCAGCCCGATCAACCCATAGGCAAGCACCGACAGCCCGAGGCCCGACCAGAAGAACGTCTCCAGCAGCGGCACCGAGGCCGCCGCCAGCCAGGCCCCCAGGGCCAGGACCCCCATGCCCCCGATCACCCAGCGGGTGCGGTTGCCGCTTGTATCCGACAGAAAGCCCCAGTTGGGCCGGGTGATCTGCACGCCGTAATGCAGCCCCACCAGAATTCCGGGCAGCACGGCGGGCAGGGCAAGCTCCACCACCATCAGCCGGTTCAGGGTGGAGGTCATCAGCACCACGATCGCGCCCAGGCACAGCTGCACCAGCCCAAGGCGAAAGATCGACAGCCACGACAGGGTGCGTGGCCCGCTCATGCGCCGCCCTCGAGGCTGCGGATGGCCACGGCCGTCAGCATCATGCCCGACACATAGAGCGTGACGCCCGTGCCGTTGTACCAGGGGGCCTTTGCCTTGGGGTCCCGCAGCAGCACCTGCATGGCATAAAGCTGCAGGATGACCGAGATCACGATGAACAACCCGTACCAGGGCCGGTCCCACCAGAAGAGCAGGCAGATGACGGCCAACTGCGGCACGATCATCACCCAGCAGGCGACCCGGGCCGCCCGCTCGGGGCCCAGAGTGACCGGAAGGGAGTTGACGCCCATCTTGCGATCACCCTCCAGCGCCTTGAAATCGTTGAGCGTCATGATGCCGTGCGCCCCGATCCCGTAAAGCAGCGCCACGACGATCACCGGCCATGACGGCGCGCCAAGGCTGAGGACGGCGGCACCGGTGAACCAGGGCAGTGTCTCGTAGGACAGACCCACAAGCCCGGGGCCCCACCAGCCCGACCGCTTGAGCCGGACAGGCTCGGCCGAATAGGCCCAGGCCGCGACAACACCCACCACGGTCGCGCCAAACCCCCAGGGGCCAAGCTGCCATCCCACCACAAGCGCCAGCACCGACATGGCCATGGCGATCCACAGGCCCCAGCGCCCGGGGATGCGGCCCGAGGGGATGGGGCGATCAGGCTCGTTGATGGCATCGACATGGCGGTCGCACCAGTCGTTGGCGGCCTGGCTCATGCCGCAGACGATGGGGCCGGCCAGCAGCACGCCAAGCGCGATCAGATGCCATTGACCCGCCGGAGACACCCCCGCCGAGACGGCCCCGCAGGCAAAGGCCCACATGGGCGGAAACCAGGTGACCGGCTTCAGCAGGGTGAGAACCGCGGCGGGTTCGGGCAGGCTGCGCGGCTGTAAGGTAGGCATGACAGTCATGCTGTCAATTCAGCATGACACACGCTGTCAGGCAAGACAAATCTGCGCCTGCAGGAGGTGCCGGATCCGGGCTGAAAAGAAGGCCGCCCGCCCGGGGCCGGATCAGCTTTCCTTGCCGATCATGCCGTGCTTGCGAAGCTTTACATAGAGCGACTGCCGCGACAGGCCGAGCATTTCGGCGGCCGCCACGCGGTTGTTGCTGGTCAGCTCGATCGCGGCCTCGATGCACAGTTTCTCGACGACATCGGCGGTGGAGGCGATGATTTCCTTGAGCGGCGTCGTCCCGATCAGGTCCACGACGCTGCGGGTCGCATTCTCGCCCACGGGGCTGGCCTGATCGCGCACAAGGTCGCTGCGCGAGGCATCACGGATGACAAGGCCAAAACCCCGGTCGGACGTGCCGGTCAGATGCGTGGCCGAGATCTCGATGGGGATCTTGGTGCCATAGGCGCCCTTGAGGGTGGTGGCATAGAGCTTGAGCCGCCCGCTCTGCAGGGTGCCGTCGATCAGCACCTTGAGATCGACCGAGCCGCGCGACAGGAATTCCGCCATCGAGCGGCCCTTCACGTCGGAATTCATGCCGATATCGGCCAGATCGAGGAACGAATCGTTCGTGTACTTGATGCGCCCGCGGTTGTCGGTGATCACCACCGCCTCGACCCCGGCGCTGAACAGATGGCCAAGCACATCCACCAGTTCCTCGGAGACGGCGCGCAGATAGTCCGAATCCTCGATGCGGCAAAGGAGGATCTTCTCTCCGGCGGCGCGGAACAGGATGGGGAAGATCGACACCTCGCGCCGCCGCCTGCGTGTCTCCAGACGAACGGGCGAGTCGGAATCGGAGGTGGCGGCATTCGTCATCGTCTCGATGAATTCCGAGCGCGACATGCCCGAGAATTCCCGGTCCAGTGCGGTGCCGACAAGATCCTCGGCCTTCTCTCCGAAGACGAGGCCCGCCGCACCGTTCATGTCGATGATCCGGCCGCTTGCAACATCCATCAGGACCAGCGGCTCGCGCGCCGCCTCGAGGACGACCCGATAGCGGGTGATGTAGTCGCGGTGTGTCTCGTAGTTCTTCTCCATCGCCAGCTGCGCCTTGACGAGGCGCTGCTGCAGCTCGGCGATGGGGCGCAGGTCGCGCCCGAGCATGAGGATGCAATCCTCATAGCCGGTGGGATGAAAACTGTAGCGGATGGGGAATTCCCAGGTCGCGTTGTCGGAGTGGTTGATCTCCACAAGCTCGGTCGTGTCGAGCTGCCCCCGCCGCATGCGGCCCAGCTTGTCGTTGAGCTTCTCCACCGAATCCTCGGCGACGAAGGTGCGCAGGTTGCGCTTCTCCCAATGCTCGAGGCTGCCGATGGAGGGGTTGAGCGGGTTGACGATGACCGTGCGGATCTGACCGGTGGAATCGATCACCATGGCGATGTCCGCCGCGACCGACAGAATCTCGACAAGATACTCGGGCTTGATCCGAAGCCCGGTCTGGTCTGCCCAGAAATCTGCCAGCGGCGTGCTCATTAGATCTTCCCCTTAATCGCGGCGCCCCGCGACAGATGCTCGTGCGATGCAGGGAAGCGAGGGCTTATGGCTGAATCAACCCGCAAAGTGAGACGGCTTCGCGCGGGTCGGAGCAGACATGATCAACTCCGGTTGCCTCGAGTATGTCCTGCACGGGTCTAGATATGGTGATGCACCCCCCGATGACAACCGGCAACCTCCGCCTGACCGCGGGTTTCAGGGCGGAAAGGACGTTTTTCGTCCAGTTGAGACCTCGATTGCCCGCAACGGAGAAGCCGAGTGCACCGTGGTTGTGCGTCTCGAGCCGCCGCGCCAGATCTGCAGGCGCCGCGCCAACGACCATATCCACCTCGATGCCGATGCTCCGGAAATGATCGGCCGCAACCAGAATGCCCAGCGTGTGGTCCTCGTCGCCCGAAGCGGCCAGCAGCATGCTCGGCGCATCCTGAAGCTGATCGATGTCGGCCCTCCGCGCGGCGATGCTGCGCAGCGTCTCGTTCATGCGGGCCCCGCCGATCGTGACATCCACAAAGCTGGCCTCGTTGTTGGCCCAGCGCTCTCCCATGACACGGGCCGCACCGGGCAGAAGCTCGTCCACGAGGATCCGCTCGGTCACGCCCTGCTCGCGAAGATGCGCAAGAAGCTGGTGCCGCATGCCGCCGTCATGGTGCATGTAGGCGTCGGCGACCTGCTCGTACTGAAGCTTGATCGCCTGAGACGGCTGCGCGGTCCGGGTTCTGGAGCAGAGCTGCAGCGAGTGCCGGGCAAGTTCGTTGATGCTTCGGCGATGCATTTCAGCTTGGGCAAACATGTCCGGAAAGACCTCGTCTCGCATGTCCTGACCTCCCCGGGGCCGGCAGTCCTGTCACGTTCCCGTGACCGAAGTGATGGCTCAACAGTGCACATCTGCACACCGTCTGTCAAAGAGAATTGACACTGCCTGTCGTGCGACGCCCGACACCGACCGGCTGACATCCCCTCGGCCGGGGGCGAATGCCTGACAATTTCCTTAATGATTTCGCTATTGCAGCACGGATCGTGCCCGCCGCAGCACAACATGTGGGGAGGGCTGTCAACCGGCGGGCAAGTTGTCAATTTCCAGTATGTAAGTTTAAGTTGACACTCGTGACTGGCCGCGACTAATCTTCTCTGGACGACGGCACGAACAGGGGGGACGGCATGGGCGGTCACCGCAACCACGCCGCGCGAGGCCGGGGGCTCTATACGCCCGAGGAACGCGCAAGACGGGATGCCACGGTGTGGACCACTGTTCAGGGAATCCTTGCTCCGCTGCAGTTCGTGGTCTTCATCGTGTCGCTGGTACTGGTGCTGCGCTACATGATCACCGGCGCGGGCTTTGATGCAGCCAATGTCTCGATCCTGATCAAGACGGCGATTCTCTACACGATCATGATCACCGGCGCGATCTGGGAGAAGGTCGTCTTCGGCCAGTATCTCTTCGCCCCCGCCTTCTTCTGGGAAGATGTCGTCAGCTTTGGCGTGATCGCGCTGCACACGCTCTATGTCTGGGCGGTGTTCTCGGGGGCGCTCTCCACCTGGGAGATGATGCTGGTCGCCCTCGCCGCCTACGCCGCCTATGTGGTCAACGCCGCGCAATTCCTGTGGAAGCTGCGCATGGCCCGCCTCGAGGCAGAGCGGACCGCCGGAAAGGCACCCGAGTCGCTTGGCGGGGAGGTCTCGGCATGAAGGCGCAGCCCGACAGCACGGGCTGCCGCGAGGCGCCGGTCCTCAAGGAGCGCGGACAGCGCGAGGTCTTCTGCGGGCTGACCGGAATCATCTGGCTGCACCGCAAGATGCAGGATGCCTTCTTCCTGGTGGTGGGGTCGCGCACCTGCGCGCACCTGCTGCAATCCGCCGCCGGCGTCATGATCTTTGCCGAGCCGCGATTCGGCACCGCCGTTCTGGAAGAGAAGGATCTCGCGGGGCTTGCCGACGCCAACGAGGAGCTCGACCGCGAGGTTGCGCGCCTGCTGGCCCGCCGCCCCGACATCCGCCAGCTTTTCCTTGTCGGCTCCTGCCCCTCCGAGGTGATCAAGCTGGACCTGTCGCGCGCGGCCGAGCGGCTGACCGAGATCCATGCACCCCATGTGCGGGTGCTCAATTATTCCGGCTCGGGCATCGAGACGACCTTCACCCAGGGCGAGGATGCCTGCCTTGCCGCCATGGTGCCGCATCTGCCCCACAGCGACGAGCGCCAGCTCATGGTGGCGGGTGCCCTGCCCGATGTGGTCGAGGACCAGATGCTCAAGCTGCTGGCTGACCTTGGTGTCGGGCCGGTGCGCGTGCTGCCCGCGCGGCGGGTGGACGGTGATCTGTCCGTGGGGCCCAATACCGTCGTGGCCGTGGCCCAGCCCTTTCTGGGCGACACGCTGGAGGCGCTGGAGCGTCGCGGCGCGCGCCATCTGCCGGCACCCTTTCCCTTTGGCGAGCAGGGCACGACCGCCTGGCTGGCCGCGATCGCCCGCGAGTTCGGGGTCCCCGAGGCGCATTTCGAGGCCGTCACCGCAGCCCCGCGGGCGCGGGCGCGCAAGGCCGTGGCCTCCGCCTCCGAGAACCTGCGCGGCAAGACGATCTTCTTCTTTCCCGACAGCCAGCTGGAAGTGCCGCTTGCCCGGTTCATGACGACGGAATGCGGGATGCGCCCCCTCGAGATCGGCTCGCCCTTCATCCACAAGGGCCTTGTCGGCCCGGACCTCGACATGATCCCCGCCGGGCCGATCATCTCCGAGGGTCAGGATGTCGATCTGCAGCTGGAGCGCTGCCGCGCCCAGCGCCCCGACCTGACGGTCTGCGGGCTGGGGCTGGCCAACCCGCTCGAGGCCGAGGGGCTGACCACCAAATGGGCGATCGAACTCGTGTTCACGCCCGTGCATTTCTACGAGCAGGCGGGCGATCTCGCCGGGCTGTTCTCGCGCCCGGTGCGCCGCAAGGGCCTGCTCCGGATGGAGGCCGCCGAATGAAGCTGACGGTCTGGACATACGAGGGGCCGCCCCATGTGGGCGCGATGCGCGTCGCCACGGGGATGAAGGGACTGCATTACGTCCTGCACGCCCCGCAGGGCGATACCTATGCCGATCTGCTGTTCACGATGATCGAGCGGCGCAACCACCGCCCCCCCGTCACCTACACCACCTTTCAGGCGCGCGATCTCGGCTCCGACACGGCCGATCTCTTCGAGGTCGCCTGCCGGGATGCGGTGGAGCGCTTCAACCCCGAAGCGATCATCGTCGGCGCGTCCTGCACGGCCGAGCTGATCCAGGACGACCCGGGCGGCATCGCCGAGCGGATGGGGCTCGATCTTCCGGTCGTGGCGCTGGAACTGCCCAGCTATCAGCGCAAGGAGAATTTCGGCGTCTCCGAGACCTTCCTGCAGCTGGTCCGCCACCTCGCCCGGCCGATGGAGCGCACGGCGCGGGTCAGCTGCAACATCCTCGGCCCCACCGGCCTCGGTTTTCGTCACCGTGACGATGTCGAGGAACTCACGGGCCTGCTGCACGAAATCGGCGTGGATGTGAATGTGATCGCTCCGATGGGGTCCTCGCCCACCGACCTCACCCGCCTTGGTGCCGCGCATTTCAACGTGATGCTCTATCCCGAGGCCGCCGAGGACGCCTGCCGCTGGATGGAGCGGAATCTCGAGCAGCCCTACACCCGCACCGTGCCGATCGGCGTCGGCGCCACCCGCGACTTCATCGCCGAGGTGGGCCGCCTTGCGGGGATCGCCAACCCGCGCACCGACGAAAGCCGCCTGCGCCTGCCCTGGTGGTCGGCCTCGGTTGATTCGACCTACCTCACCGGCAAGCGCGTCTTCATCTTCGGCGACGCCACCCATGCCATCGCCGCCGCGCGCATCGCCCGCGACGAGATGGGCTTCGAGGTGGTGGGCCTTGGGTGCTACAACCGCGAATTCGCCCGCCCGATCCGGGCCGTCGCCCGGGAAATGGGCCTCGAGGCGCTGGTCACCGACGATTACCTCGAGGTGGAACGCGCCATCGAGGAGGCCTCGCCCGAGATGATCCTCGGCACCCAGATGGAGCGGCATATCGGCAAGCGCCTGGGCATTCCCTGCGCGGTCATATCGGCGCCCGTCCATGTGCAGGATTTTCCCGCCCGCTACTCGCCCCAGGGCGGCTGGGAAGGCGCGAATGTGATCTTCGACACCTGGATCCACCCGCTGGTGATGGGCCTCGAGGAGCATCTTCTGGCGATGTTCCGCGAGGATTTCGAGTTTCATGACGAGGCCGGGCCCAGCCACCATGGCGGCCATGCCCCGCGCCCGATGGCCCCCATGGAGCCGGCCAACGCATCCCATGCACCGGCTGCGGGCGAAGCGGCCGAACCGGCTGCGACCCCCACCGCCGCCCCGGCGGGCGGCGAGGTGATCTGGCTGGCCGACGCCGAGAAGGAGCTTCGCAAGATCCCGTTCTTCGTGCGGGGCAAGGCACGGCGCAACACCGAGAAATTCGCCGCCGAAAAGGGCCTGTCGGCCATCAGCATCGAGACCCTCTACGAGGCCAAGGCCCATTATGCGCGATGACGTGATGATCCCTCTCTACCGCGTGGTCATCATCACGCTGGACAGCCACGCGGCGGGCCCGCTCGCACGGGCCCAGACCCGGCTGGCCGCCTCCTTCCCGGGGCTGTCGGTCACCGTCCATGCCGCCGCCGAATGGGCCGAGACGCCCGGCGCGCTCGAGGCCACGATCGACGACATCGCCCGCGCCGACATCGTGGTCTGCACGCTTCTGTTCCTCGAGGAGCACGTCGCCCCCATCCTGCCCGCCCTGCGCGCCCGCCGCGACGGCTGCGACGCGATGCTGGGCTGCATCTCGGCCAGCGAGATCGTCACCCTGACCCGCATGGGCGGGCTGGACATGGCCAAGCCCGCCTCGGGCGTCATGGGCATCCTGAAGAAGCTGCGCGGATCGAAGAAGCGCGGCCCCAAGGAAATGGGCGGCGAAAAGCAGATGGCCGCGCTGCGCCGCCTGCCGCGTATCCTGCGCTTCATCCCCGGCAAGGCCCAGGACCTGCGGCTTTGGTTCCTGTCGATGCAATACCTGCTGGGCGGGTCGGACGAGAATTTCGAGGCGATGCTGCGCGCGCTGCTCTCGCGTTACTCCTCGCGGCCCGAGTGGCGCGGTGGCGATGCGCCCGCACCCGTGGAATATCCCGATGTCGGCCTCTACCACCCCGACGCCAGGGGCCGGGTGGTCGAGAATGTCCGCGACCTGCCCTCCGCCGGGGGCACGGCGGGCACGGTGGGCCTTCTGATGATGCGCTCCTATGTGCTGGCCGGAGATACCGCCCATTACGACGCGGTCATCCGCGCGTTGGAGGGCCGCGGACTGCGGGTGCTGCCCGCCTTTGCCGCCGGCCTCGACGGTCGTCCCGCGATCGAGCGCTATTTCGAGGGGCCTGACGGTACCGGGATCGATGCGATGATCTCGCTCACCGGGTTCAGCCTCGTGGGCGGGCCCGCCTACAACGACTCGGCCGCAGCCGAAGAGGTGATTGCGCGCCTCGACGTGCCTTATGTCGCGGCCCATCCGCTGGAGTTCAACACGCTCGAT
>JAFIEC010000171.1 GCA_020832725.1 Paracoccaceae bacterium
ACCCCCGGCTCCGGCCCGAGGGAGGGGCCGGTGTGATCGACGATCACCGGGCTGGTCTGGCTCAGCCGGTCGCGATGGGCCCAGCCGAGATGGATGGGTGAGGCGAGCAGCGCATCGCGATCGGGGGCGTAGCTGCCATCGAGATGGACCCGCCCGGGCGGCAGGGGCCGCAGCGCGCGGCGATCGAGCAGCACATGGTCCTCGGGCGCCAGCGCAAAGGCCAGCGTGCCGCGGCCGGTCTCGGGCAGCAGCCGCAATGCGAGCTGCTCGCCCGCAGCCCAGGAGGCGTCCGTGATCCGCGCCCCCGCCTCGAAGAAGATCACCGGCAGCCCCGCCGCATGCGCCCGCGGCACGGTGTCAAGACAGCCCCGCCCCACGATGATCACCTCCGGGGCGATCCCGTCGACGCGCACGAGCTCGCCCCCGATGCTGGCCAGCGTGCCGATCGCCACCTCCCCGATCTCGCGCCAGCCGGTGACCGGGATCACCCGATCCTCGGGATGGTCCGACAGATCGGCCGCCAGCAGCACCGTCGGTGCGAAGGCCACAACCCCCTCCTGTGCCGGGCCGCTGCCCGGATCGATCCAGAGCTCGGCGGCAAGGGCATCGGCACTGGGCCGCTCGCCCATGGCCACCAGCGCACCGGCCTCCGGATCCTCGGCCAGGATGCGGTCGGCCTCGGCATGGCCCAGCTCGCGCACCAGCAGCCACCAGGGCGCCTCCGCGACCATGCGGCGCTGCAGGATCCGGGGCGGGGCGGTGATGCCGGCGCCGGCCGTGATCGGCCCGCCGGCCAGCGCGGTGGCCCCCAGCGCGAAGACATCCTCGGCCAGCCTCAGCCGGATGCCATTGGCGCGCCCGTCGCCCTGGCCGATCTCGGAGAGGCGCATGACCACATCGTCGAGCCCGAGCCGCTCCGAGCGCAGCCGGATCGCATCGCCCGGGCGGAGATCGGCGCCCGCGCGGGTGACCACGATCTCGCCGGTGAGCAGCGGGGCCGAGAGTGCGCGCAGCTCGCGCGCGGCCAGGCGCAGCGCGAGGTCGCGGTCGCGGATGCCGGGATAGTCGCGGGTGGTGGCGATCACCGCGCCCATGGCCTGGACCCGCGCGGTATCGGTGAGGGTGACGGCACCGGTCTCGTCGGTCTCGGGATCGCTGAAGCGCAGGGTGACGGCATTGACCAGCTCGGACGGCGCCCGCCGCGCAAGCCGGCCCCAATCCACCACGTTGCTCTCGTCGAAGAGGGGCAGCGCACTGGCGGTGTAATCCGCCCGGATCAGCTTCAGCTCCCACAGCCCGGTGCGGCGGTCGATGAAGAGCGTGGCATCGATGTGATCGAGCACGCCTGCGATGAAGTCCTCGATGGAGCTGTCCTGCTGCCACAGGAGCGACAGCCCGAAGCCCTCGGCATGGAGGGTATCGGCGGCCCCGATGAAGCTCGCCCCGATCTCCGCCTCCGCCATGCCCAGCCCCCAGTCGCGGTTGGTGAGGCATTCGCGGATGATATGGGCGGGGTTCATGTCGGGGCCGTTGCCGAAGGCGCCCCGCAGGGCGAGCACCAGCGCCTCGGGATTGGCCGCGGGGATCACCGGCACGCCATCCACGGGGGTGTTGTCGATCCGCGCGGTGAAGCTGGTATTGGTGAGCGCGATGTTGAAGCCGTAGATCTCGGTGGGGGGCAGGGCGGCGATGAGGGCCTCGGCCTGTGCGACCGAGGCGGAGGGGTTGGGCACGCCATCGGTGACGAAGAGGATGATGCGGTGCTTCTCGCCGCTGCTGGCGAAGAAGGCCCCCGCCTCGGAGAGGGCGGCGGCGAAGCTGGTCCCCCCCGAGGTGCTGTTGGAGAGGGCCAGCATCCAGGCCTCGAGATCGGCGTAATCCTGGGGGCCCATGCTGCGCCGCTCGATCGCCCCGGCGACATGCGCGTTCCACAGCACGATGCGGAGGTCGTTGGGCCGGTCGGGATCGGCGCCAGCGGCGAGCTCGCGGATCAGTGCTGCGACGCCGGCCTTCTGGGCAGCCATGCGCGCCCCCGACATCGAGCCCGAGACATCGAGGGCGATGTAGAGGGCGGCATCCGTGATGCGGGCGGCGGTATGGATGGCGGCGCGCTCGGGATACCATTGCGCGGCTCCCCCCTCGCCGGTGAGCACCCGGGTGAGGCGCACGGCCCAGGGCTTGAGGTAGGGGTTGAGGCCCATCTGGACCTGGCGCAGCACGAGGCTGCAGATCCCGCGATATCCGGGCACGGCGCCCTGCATGCGGGCGGCGAGGTAATCGTTGGGCTCCTGGTCGGGCCCGCCCATCAGCACATCGACATCGCCGGTGATGCCGCCCTCCCGGCTCTCGCCGCCGAAGAGGTCGGGCGCCTCGATGCGGATGCGCCCGGCCCCGCCGCCGCTGGCACCCGTGGCACTGGCGCTGGCACTGCCCGTGGCCGCGAAGATCGTGACCGCCTGCGCGGCAAAGCCCAGGGTCGCGGGCAGGATGGACCATGTGGTGAGATCGCCTGCGGGATCGTAGCTCACCGCCTGAAGGGTGATGCCCTGGCTGGCCCCGGTCTCGAGCTGCAGGCGGTAGGTGCGCCCGAGGCGCAGGCCCGCGAGCCGACCGGCAAAGGTGATCGTGGCCACGGCCTCGCCTGCGGGCGCGGGCTGTGCGGCCATGCCGGCCAGAGTGCCGAGGCGCGTCTCCACGGCCGCGCCGCCGCCCGAGACCGGGTTGCCGGGGCTGACCGACCAGGCCCTGCGGCCATCGACCCGGATCTCGCGGATGGCATCCACCGGCCCGTGGCAGAGCGCCAGGTGCATGCCCAGCGCGTAGCGATAGCCCACGATCTGGGCCGGAGAGCTACCCGCCATGGGAGGGCTCCATCTCCGTTGGCATCTGCACTGACCCTTGCGCAACCGTCACCGGTGCGGATGCTTGCACTTCTGCTTCTGCTTCTGCTTCTGCTTCTGCTGCTTCTGCTGCTTCTGCCGTCACCGCTTCCCGCATCTCGGCGGCCGCGATCACCGGGTCCACCAGCCCGTCTCCCGTAGCCCGCAGCCGCGCGGCGTCGATCCCGTGGGCGAGGAAGTCCTGCCAGTCGAGCCCGTGGCGGCGGAACCACGGACGCACGCCCGCCAGGCAATAGCGCGCCTCGCGCACATCGCGGAGCGTCACGCGCAGGGAGGGGGTGCAGCCGGAAGGGAGGGGCGCTGGCATATGGGGCTCCTCACGGGGCTTCTCATGGGGCGGGAGCGCGCTCACTTCTTGCCCCCCCGCCGGCGGATCGGCTCCACCCGCAGATCGCCCACCCAGACCACGTTGGGCCCGGTGATCAGCACCGTGCCGAACACCACCGGGATCGGCCGGCCCTCCTCCGCCGTGGGCAGCGACAGATCGTCCAGCCCCGCCGCTCGGGGCGTCTCCACCCGCGGGCGCGGGCTCAGCGCATAGGGGATCGCCGCGCGCGCAAGCCCGAGGACCCGCCGCGCGATGAAGGGCCAGGCCATGGGAGACGCCTCGCATGCGGTGATGCGCGGGATGCGCGGAAGGAGGTGACAGGCGAGCGCTCCGCTTCCCCCCGGCTCGGGGGGTGGCAGAGGTAATGATCGCTCTGGAATGATGCGCGCCCGTCCATGCGGAGCGGCTGTGCCCTCAGACGATGGATCCGCCGCCCAGCGGGTTGCGGCCGGGGATCTCCGGAAAGCCCCCGAAATTGGCAAGGTTGCCGAACTTGCCCGCGCAGGTGGTGGCGCGCAGATCGCAGCCGGGCGCGATATCGGCGAGCAGGGGGAGTGGTCCGCCGGTCTCCGGGTCGGTCTCCGGATCGGCGAGTGCTGCGGCCATATCCGGCATCGGGCGCGAGAGCGTCAGCGTGGCCCCGGCATGGCCGATGATGAAGCCCAGCTGCGCGCCGCCCAGCTGCAGCCCGAAGCGCAGCACACCGCCCCGGAACCAGCCATCGGGATGTGCACCGGCCTCGGGGATGGTGACACTCACACCCCCGCCCGCCACCGCAATCACCGTCCCGGTCAGCCAGTGCAGCGCGATGTCGCGCCCGCAGCCGCGCCCGTAGAGCGCATGCCGACACAGCCGCTGGTACTTCGCCCGCACGCCCGCCCGGCGCAGCGTACCGAAGAGCGACTCGGCCTGCAGCAGGATGCGCGGCCCCTCCCCCTACCCCCCCACCACCCGGCCCGTCCAAAGCGCCACCACCACCCCCGGCAGCTGCTCATGGCCGCGAAAGATCGTCAGGCTCACCGGATCGGGACCCAGCGGTGCCAGGAGGCGCCGCGCGAAGGGATGCGAGACGGGCCAGGCCAGCTCCAGCCGACCGCGCTCGATCTCGCCCGATTGCACGATGTCGCCATGGGACACGGCCGCAGGCGCCCAGGTGAGCGTGTCGCCGCTGCGGCCCGGGCTGGTCCACGCCTCCGCGCGGCTGGTGAAGCGCCACAGCTGCGGCCCCTCCACGAAGAGATAGAGGAAGAACGGCCGGCCAGAGGCGG
>JAFIEC010000172.1 GCA_020832725.1 Paracoccaceae bacterium
CGCCGCCGAACGTGGCATGCGCGCAATCGCCCTCGGCCGGAAGAATTACCTCTTCGTCGGATCAGAAGCGGGTGGGAAAGCCGCAGCCATCGCCTACACCCTGATCGAAACGGCCAAGCTCAATGCCATCGATCCCAATGCCTGGCTCGCCGACACCCTCGCCCGCATCCCGGACTACAAGATCACCAAGGTCAATGACCTCCTGCCGTGGCCCTGGAACAGATAGCGGTCAGACCGGACGGTTACCTCGTTCCCGCCTGGCAGCCCTGCGAAAAATGTGGCTCTGTTGACGCAGTGCTGACGTAAACGGTCATGCTAAATTCCCCAGTTTCTTACTGGGGAACTAAGCATCTGATTTATCGGGGCGATTTGGTTGCGGGGGTAGGATTTGAACCTACGACCTTCAGGTTATGAGTCGTGTCGAATGGACCATGAACAATTGCGCTCTGCTGCGTTTTCGTTCGACATTTCCGCCAGTTGAAGTCCCCTGCCCTGCACCCGCCATACGCGGGATTGCGCGGAACCTGGCAGCAACTTGTGCCCTCTTGCTTCCACAATGCTTCCGCGAGGGCGCAGGGTGATGGTCGCGGAAGCAGCCTACATCAGTGGATCGCTGCGGGGATGCCTGCGCGAGAGCAGACACCGAACGGGGCAACAAGAAATTGATCTGCGACCAGATTCTGGAGGGCGTGCGGTCAGGCGGCAGGCCACTTAGCCCGCATTCCCCAAGTAACTTGCTGATTTCGCTGTCGTGAGCGCGTTATTTCCGATATAAATCATGGCGTTGGAGGCTGTGAGGGGCTTGTTTTATGGATCACCCAGAGGGTGCAGGCTTGCAGCAGGCAGATCGGGTCGATTTCGATCGCCGTGTGCGGCTGGAATTTCGCGGCACGCAGCTCAGTTCCGACGGTGGCCTTCTGGTGATGCGCGAGCTGGATGACGCGCTTGGGCTGTCCGATCTGGCGGCAACAATATTGCGCGACACCCAACGTGGCAAGAACACGTTCCATCGGCTTGACGGCCTTTTCCGGCAGTCGGTGTTCGGGCGACTGGCCGGGTACGAGGATGTGAACGACGCCGACCAGCTGGCCCTCGATCCGGTCATGCGTCAGGTCGTGGGGGGAAGGGCTGTCGATGCACAAGCGGCCTCGTCGTCTCAAATGGGGCGGTTCGAGACCGAGACGCTGGCCCTGTCCGAGAACCGGGCGGCGCTGGCCGACCTGAACGGGCAATGGATCGACCGGTTTCACGACCGTAACGGGTTGAAGTACATCGTGCTGGATATGGACAGCTCGGTCAGCCCCACCCATGGGGACCAGGAAGGGTCCGCCTGGAACGGGCATTTCGACTGCACCTGCTACCACCCAAACTTTCTGTTCAACCAGTTCGGCATGTTGGAACGCTGCGCCCTGCGCAATGGCAACGTCCACAGCGCCGAGGGCTGGCGGGATGTCCTCGACCCCGTCATTTCCCGGTATGCTGAGCGTGACATGATGCGGTTCTTTCGTGCGGACGCTGCTTATGCGATCCCCGCAATCTACCAACGACTGGAAGAAGCAGGCTATTTCTACGCCATCCGGCTGCCCGCCAACGCGGTGCTCAAGGACAAGATCGCGCATCGGCTGACACGGCCCGTGGGGCGGCCTTCCCTGACCAAGGTCAAGCGGTTCTACGAGGACTTCGAGTATCAGGCGGCGTCCTGGGACAAACCGCGCCGGGTGATCGCCAAGATCGAATGGCATCCGGGGGAGTTGTTTCCGCGTGTCGGCATCATCGTCACCAACATGCCCATGGACCCCGACTGGGTCATGCGGTTCTACAACCAGCGCGGCACCGCCGAGCAGCACATCAAGGAAGGCAAGTATGCCTTTCGCTGGACACGGCTATCGTGCCGGAAGTTCCGCAACAACGAGGTCCGGCTGCAACTGCACGCGCTGGCCTACAACCTGGCCACCTTCCTGCGCTGCATCGAGCTGCCCGAGGCGATGGCCGATTGGTCGTTGACCAGCCTGCAGCTCAAGCTGATCAAGATCGGAGCCCGCTTCCTCCGCCACGCCCGTGCCATCACCTTTCAACTGGCCGAAGTGGCCGTCACCGGCCCGATGGTGCGCGCCATCCTCGCTGCCATCCGCCGATTGCGAGCGCCCCCGCTATGCGCGTGCCCGCGATCCAAGCCAAAACTGAACGAAAGCAGCAGGACAGGTCCGTCCGCCGCGCTGAAGAACGTCGCGACCGGGCCAGGATTCTGCGAGTTCACGGGCCGATACGCCCAACTTCGGGCGTTTGCGCGACCACAGACGCCGCTCAGGGCGAAAAACGCTTGTTCAACTGGCAAAATCAGGTGATCTTGACGTCAGACGGCAGGCCACTTGGGGAATGTCGGTCCAGGCCATTGGTTAAAGTTCAAGGCATTATTCTCTTGTATGTTAGGTTCGTCTTAGGACGGGCAATGGCAGCTTTTAATTCCCTGAATGCCGTGCATCCCCGCGCGGCTCCGGCAATTGAAGGAGAATGACATGCCCCAGAACCTGACGCGCCGTGGCGCACTGTCCATCGCCCTGGCCTTTGGCCTGCTTGCGGCCCCCGCGCTTCATGCTGATGCCCCTGAAAGCATTCCTGGTGCAACCACCGTGAACGCTGACGGCGTGATCGAGTTGATCATGAACACCCCCGGTGTCGTGATCCTGGATAACCGGCGCGAAGCCGACTATGCCGCAGGCCATATCGAGGGCGCGGTGCGACTGATCGACACTGACATCACAGGCCCCGAAGTGCTGGCCGCACGCGGCGCTCACAGCGATACACCGGTGCTTTTCTATTGCAACGGCCTGTCGTGCGGGCGCGCTGCAAATGCAGCACAGATGGCGCTCGACTGGGGATATTCGAATGTCCACTACTACGCCCTTGGCATGAGCGAATGGAACAGCCTTGGCTTGCCCGTGGTTTCCCACTGAACGCACCATTGTTGTGAAACTGCCGCTCCAGGCGGCGCACATATGACCTGAAAGGGATCAACATGCATCGCTGGAATCCGGGAAAATATCGCAATCTGTTGATCGCCGTCGCGCTGGCACAGGCCCTGGTGGTCTGTGCCACACTCGGCATTGGCCTGATCATGATGCGCAGCTATGACGGGCTGGTGTCCGACTACAGCCTGGAACGCAGCCATCTGACCGGGCAACTCGCCGTCGATGAGCTGTTGTGGGACAACCACGCCGCGCTGGTCGCGCGCACCGGTGCCGAAATCGCGCGCGAACTGCAACCAATGCTCAATGCCGGTGATCCCACCGCCATCGTTCAACACCTTGCGCAGGTCTATGCGCGCGGCAGTGTTTCAAGCGGTGAAATTGCGTTGCTCGGCGCAATCGTCCTGGATACGGACCTGAACGTCCTGGGCCAGAACTGGCGCGACGGGGCCGCACCGGCACTGCCCGAGGCACTTCAAACCGAGATGGCCGCGCGCAGCGGCGCCGACCGCCTGCGCCCGCTGACGCACGGCTGGACCAGCGGCAACACCCCGATCATGAGCGTCGTGGTGCCAACCGGCGGGCTGCAACTGCGCGGCTATGTCATCATACATGTCGACCCGGTGAATGCGCTGGCCGCGCTCGACTCGCGCCTGGCAACACCGGTGCGGATCCGCGCGCTTGCCGATGTGCCGGGCGGCGGCGCGCTGCTTCTTGCGCCCGGGAATGTCGAAGCTGGCCCCGGAGCGGCCGAGCCCGAGGCCCCGCTTATCGTTACCGCCGCCGATGGCAGCGCGATGTTCGAAGTCAGCATCCTTGAGGATCGCAGCGGCCTGATGGAAACGCTTGCCACAGCGCGCAACCGTCTGTTGTTGCTGATGCTGGCGGTCGCGGGTGTACTGGCCGTGGGGATCGTCGCCACGCTCTGGATCTATTTAAGTGGTGCGCATCGGCGCGAAGAGCAGATGGCCGACGATATCGCAGCGTCCCGGCAGGCCGAGGCTGACCGCAACCGGGCAGAAGCTGAAGCCCTGCGCAACCGAGAGGCGCGCCAGCAGGCTGAGGCGTCGATTCAGGCGCGTGTTGTGCGCGAGATTTCGGCGGGTCTTGAACGTCTGGCGACCGGGGATCTTCGGGTGCCGATCGAGAGCCCCGCAGATGATCCCTTCCCGGCCGAATACGAGGCGTTGCGCGCCAGTTACAACAGCGTGCTTGATCAGCTTGGCGGGATCGTGGCGCAGATCGAGGCGGTGGCCGGGGGCGTGCGCGCCGGCTCGGGCGAGATCGACCAGGCGGCGCAGGATCTCTCGGCGCGCGCCGAGACCCAGGCCGCCACGCTGGAGCAATCTGCAGCCGCGCTGCAGCAACTCACCGAGAGCGTGCGCTCCGCTGCTGCCCGCGCCGCCGAGGCCGAGACCGCCAGCCGCGACAACCATGCCCGCGCCGAGGGTGGTGCGCGCATCGTCCACCAGGCCCACGCCGCGATGCGCGCCATCGAGAAAAGCTCCGAGCAGATCACCCGCATCATCGATGTCATCAACGACATCGCCTTCCAGCCCAACCTTCTGGCGCTCAACGCAGGCGTCGAGGCGGCGCGCGCCGGCGAGGCCGGGCGGGGCTTTGCGGTGGTCGCCTCCGAGGTGCGCGGCCTGGCCCAGCGGGCGTCGGAATCGGCGCGCGAGATCAAGGGGCTGATCGCCGAGAGCGCGAGCCATGTCGAGGCCGGCTCGGGGCTGGTGGGGCGTGCCGGCCAGAGCCTTGAGGAGATCCTGGTCAAGGCCAGCGATGTGCAGACGCTGATGGGCGAGATCTCGGCCTCGGCGCGCGAGCAGGCGGCCGGGCTGGAAGAGATCAACACCGGGGTCAACCAGCTTGATCAGGTCACCCAGCAAAACGCCGCCGTGGCCGAAGAGACCACCGCCGCTGCCGCCTCGCTGAAGCAAAAGGCGGGCGAGCTGGTCGAGGTGCTGAGCCATTTCAGCGCCGGTCCCGGCCCGTCTGCACGCCAGCAGCCGATTATGGCACCGCATCAGCCGCTTGCCGCGCAGGCGGCGGAACCTGAGCCCTGGCAGGCACCCGCTGCGAGGCCATCGCGGCGCGCCGCGGCCGGTCGTTCCGGCGGGGTCGAACCCATCTGGCAGGATTTCTGAATTCCGCACGTTGAACGGCGACTTCACCGCCGCCCCCTTTTTGGGCACAAAGACCGACCGGCGGAGAATACGGCGTATAACCGTAGAAGCCGCAGACATTGGACAAGGCACATATAGGAATTTGAGCTGTGGGCAGCTTGCAGAGCGGCATCTTCATTATACTCAGCGCTTGGCCGACTTGAGTGCCGCACAAAATCGCGCTGTCGCTGGGGATGCTTGGGGTGTGTTCCTTCTCGGCTTGCCCGTATCACGAATGTCAGGGGGTGATAAAGCGACTGAAATCGCAGTCACTCGTGGGCATTTGAATGAAATTGCACGTGAAAGGCAGAGGAAAAACTGCCGTTAGGCCTCAGCGCGGAAGAGGCAACCCCTGCTACGGTCGGGGTCAGGTTGCCTGACGCGATAGAATCCATCAACCGCCCGTGTCCCTTGGCGCGTCTAGGGCTGTTGGAATCGGAGATACGTAGTCCACTACCGCGTCAGGCGCCGTTCGCGGCTGATTATTATCGTGCCCAGCACCGTCCTGAAATGCGAGCAGGCGCGCAGCTGCGCCATCGCCGCCGCCGAGCGGGACGCGCGCGCAAGGCGATCATCATGCGGGAACTGGCGGAACGCTTTGACAACGAGCACGTCGCTGTCCACCTCAAGTCCACTAAGGCGACCGAGTACCGGCGCAACCTGCGCCGCTTCATCCTGCCTGTGATCGGCCAGATCAAGGTTTGCGACCGAGGAGGACCGCCCGATTTCATCTCGCGGTCCAGACAATGGCCGCGTGACCTGTCGAGGACGAGACGATCTGCAGCCCGTCCGGAGAGAAGGACACCCCGCCTACCCGGTGTTCCCCATGCCCCTCCAGCGTGGCGATGTGGCGCCCGGTCTCGACATCCCAGATACGCACCGTCCGGTCGGCCGTTCCGGTGACAATCCGCCGCCCATCTGGTGAAAACGCGGCGATGGGCACGACGTCGGCACGCCCCTCAAGCGTCGCGACGAGGTGCCCGGTGACAGCATCCCAGATGCGTTGGTCGCGCGTACCCGATCCGGTGACGATCCGCCGACCGTCCGGGGAAAAGGCAACGTGAGACACGCCACCCCCTTGCCTCTCCAGCGTGATGACGCTGCGCCCGGTTTGGGCATCCCAGACCCTTGCCCACCCGTCGTCCGACCCGCTGACAACCCGTCGTCCATCGGGTGAGAAGGCGACACTGCGGATAGCTCCCGTATGGCCCTCGAACCTGACTTCGACACGCCCCGATCTCGCCTCCCAGATTTGTACAGGGTTGTCGGCGCCCGCAGGGGTCGTGACCCGCCGCCCATCAGGCGAAAACGTGGCCCAGTTGACCGGTCCGACATGTCCTTGCAGCACGAGCACGGCAATCTCCCGCCCGGTCTCGGCCTCCCAGATCCGCGCGGTGCTATCCCACGCTCCAGTGACGATCAACTGCCCATCCGGGGAGAAGGCGGCGTACCACACCCCGCCCTCATGCCCCTCCAGAATTACCCGGCTGCGCCCGGTCTCGGCATCCCAGATCCGCGCGGTGCGATCGGACGAGGCGGTGACGACCCGACGTCCGTCGGGCGAAAAGGCGGCGCTACGGACAGTGCGTGTGTGCCCTTCCAGGCTGACCAGGAGCAGACCTGTCTCCGCATCCCATATCCCAGCGGTATCATCCATCGAGGCGGTGACGATCTGTCGGCCATCGGGAGAAAAGGCGGCATGCACGACCGTTCCCCGATGCCCCTCCAACACGACGCTGCGGGCGTTCTCCCAATTCAGTCCGGTCTGATCCACGGGGCCTTCGCTTTCCGGCTCCCCCGTGGGCCTGAGTTCCGCCAGCCTCTCTTCTGCGAGAGCCACCATGATGGAACAGCCCGCATGGGTGTCACGAAACGCCTCCAGAACGGCCGCTCCGGGGGTCTCGCCCAGCAGAAGCCAGTCCGACCGAGCGGTGGCGCAGGGATCGAGCGCCTCTGCCCTTGCGGTTGCGATGATGAAAAGAGTGAGGACAGCGACCAGCCGACCGCGACGAATAGGCATCACTGGCCCTCCCGATGCAGATGGCCAAGCTTAGCCACGGCGATGGGACCGATCAACGATACAGGGCGAAAGACCTTCCGAGCCTGCAGTGTCTACCCCGCAGAATGCTCTTCCGGAAGCTCAGAGCGCCACGCAGACCTTCGCTGCTCTTCCTTTTTATTCGCAATATCAATGTGTTCGTTGACTATCACGGCGCCTTCCGCACTGTAGAGTGAAAAGAACCAGAAGGCCGTCCACCATGCCCAAACTCACCAAGCGCATCGTCGACGCTGCCGAGAGCCAGCCCGCCGAATACTTCGTCTGGGACAGCGACATCCCTGGCTTCGGGCTGAGGGTGCTTCCGAGCGGGCGCAAGGGCTACGTGGTCCAGTACCGCGCCGGACGCCGTTCCCGGCGGATCAGCCTCGGGCCCAGCACCGTGCTCACCTGCGAGCAGGCGCGTAGTCGCGCCATCGCCATTGTCGCCGCCGCGCGGAATGGCGAAGACCCCGCCGCCGAGCGGGACGCAGGGCGCAAGGCGATCACGGTGAAGGAGCTGGCAGAACGCTTTGACATGGAACACATCGCCGTCCGCCTCAAGGCCAGCACGGCAACCGAGTACCGGCGCAACCTGCGACGCTTCATCCTGCCTGCGCTCGGCCAACTGACGGTCACGAGCATCACCCGCGCCGATGTCGCGAAGTTCCACCACGACATGCGCCACATCCCCTATCAGGCGAACCGCTGCCTCGAGGTGGTCTCGAAGATGTTCAGCCTTGCCGAGATGTGGGGCCTGCGTCCGGACGGCACCAACCCGCGAAAGCACATCCGCAAGTACCCGGAGGAGAAGCGCGAGCGCTTCCTCAGCGCGGCGGAACTGCGCCGGATCGGCGAGGTGCTGCGCGAGATGGAGGTCGAGGGGATTGAGCTGTCA
>JAFIEC010000176.1 GCA_020832725.1 Paracoccaceae bacterium
GGCCGCCCGGGGGCACCAGCACGGGGGGGGTGTTGTGGGAGACCGGCGGGCTCAGCGGGGGCGGATTGAGGGGCGGGCCCTTGGAACCCGCCCCGGCCCGCACACCCCACGCCGCCCCGGAGCCCGGGGCGGCGAAGGGAACGTGCCGATGGATGTCAGCGCAACCCGATTTCCGGGTTGATGAATCGGTTTGTTGCGACGTCTTCGGGTGTGACGTTTTCATCGGCGCGTTCGTCGAGCCATGGGCTGACGATCTCGAAGATGGTCTCGACGCGGGCCATGTCGATGGCGCCCACGGGGGTTTCGCCGTTGGGTCCCATGATGCCGTTCTCGCGCATGGTGTTCCAGGCGTATTCGAGGTTTGCCATGGGGGTGCGCCACCAGGAGGCGGCATGTCCGGCCTCGTTGAAGGCGTGGAGCAGGTCGAGGATTTCGGCCGGGTCCTCCATGAAGTCGACGATGGCCTGCTGGATGACCGGCACCAGCCGCTCCAGGCAGGGGGCGAGTTCGTCCATGCGGCTGGTGGCCACCGACAGCATGCCGGTGTAGTTGGGATAGCCCAGCTCGCCCACGGTGATGAAGTCGATGGGCCGGGCCCAGTTGTTGCCGGTGGCGAAGGCATAGGGCTCGCTGGTCATGAAGCCCTGGTTGAGCCAGGTGCCGTTATTGGTCACGAAGACCTCGCCGTCGCCGCGATATCCCTCGAGGAAGGCATCCGCCGGCACGCCCGACATGGCCAGATAGCGGCCCCAGGTGCGCTGGATCGTCGAGACATAGATCCGCCCCTTGCCGGATTCGCCGAAGGCGATCAGATCCTCGAGCGAGTGGAAGCCCTCGGGATAGGTCCCGCGGTCCCAGAACAGGCCCTGGGGCGAGACATCCACCGCGGCCAGCACGCCCACGGCGGGGAAGCGGCTGGAGAAGATGAAGGCGTTGTCGAGCTCGTGAAAGCCCAGATGCGGGATCACCCCGGCCCGGGAATTGCCCGCATAGAGCGCGGAATAGGCGGTCTCGCCCTGGCCGAGGCCCATGCCGCCGCCGCCGCCGAGGATCAGCAGGTCGATGCCGGTGGAGCCCAGCGGGCCCTGGTAGCGCCCGCTGTCCATGGCCCCGCCGGCGCCGATCATCTGGTAGAGATAGCCGTGGTTGGCCTGGGCCAGCCAGTCCTTCTGGACGATGAACGGGTCGGGGCAGACATCGGCCAGCGGCGTGGTATAGGCCTGCCGGGCAAAGGCGCCCGGCTCCTGGGCGCTGGCCGCGGCGGTCCAGCCGGTGGCGGCGACGGCCAGCAGGGCGGTCGCGCGCGCGGTGGTTCCAAGTTTGGTCATGGCTGTGTTTCCCTGTTGTGGTGGCGGTTGGTTGGACATTCCTGTGGTGCGGTCAAGTGGTTGCAGTCGTGTGGTGCAATCATGTGGTTGCGGTCGTCTGCCCGGGCGGCCCGCCCGGGCGGCGCGCGGGGCGGGCTCAGGTCTCCTTGCCTCCGGATTCGTGCCAGTCCGAGAACAGGCGGTGCCCCAGCCAGGTGAAGGCGACATAGACGCAGACCGACATCAGCGTGGCGATGATCAGGGCCGCGTACATCTGCTCGTACTTGAAGTCGATCTTGGAGTTGATGATCATCTGGCCCAGCCCGCCCCGCCCGGCCAGGAAGAACAGCTCCGAGACGATGGCGCTGAGCACCGCGAGGCTGGCGGCGATGCGCAGCCCGGCAAAGAGGGCCGGCGCGGCCGAGGGAAAGCAGGCCTTGAGCAGGATCGTGCGCCAATGCGCGCCCTGCAGCCGGAACAGGTTGATCACGTCGCGGTCGGTGCTCTTGAGGCCCAGCAGCAGGGTGATCGGGATGGCAAAGAGGGTGAACTTGGCCACGATCAGGATCTTGGGCAGGGTGCCAAAGCCCAGCGCGGTCTGGATCAGCGGGATGATCGCCAGGGTGGGGATCGACTGCAGCGCCACGATGTTGGGAAACAGCGCCCGCTCCAGCACCATGGCGCGGAACATCACCACCGCCAGCCCGATGCCGATGGGGATCGAGACCGCAAGCCCCGCCATGGCCAGCCCCAGCGTGATCAGCGCCCGGTCGAACAGCTCCCGGCGCACCTCGGGCCGGGAAAAGGCCTCGCTCCACAGCGCATGTCCCGCAGGCATCAGGAACTGGCGATGCGGCTCCAGATTGGCCCGCGCCATGGCATAGCCCACCAGCAGCAGCGCAAAGACGATGATCGGCGGCACCAGCAGCGTCACCAGGTTCGCCCCCAGCCCGGGCGGCGGGGCAAAGGGCACGGGGGCATGGGTGGACAGCCGGGCGCGGGGCGCGGTGGTGGTGGCGCCCCCGTCAGCAGGACCGCCCGGAGGCGGCGTGCCCGGGGCGGCGGCGGCGGGGGTGTTCGCGGTGTCGGTCATGTCCGGTCTCACTCCTCGATGGCACGGCGCAGGGAGACGGAGATCTCGCCGCACAGGGCCGCGAAATCGGCCCTGTAGCGCAGCTCCGGCCCCCGCGGATAGCCGAAGGGCACCTCGAAGGTCTCCAGGATGCGCCCGGGGCGGCGCGACATCACCACGACCCGGCTGCTCAGATAGACCGCCTCGGGGATCGAATGGGTGATGAACAGCCCCGTGAAGCCCTTGCGCAGATACAGCGCCAGCAATTCGTCGTTCAGACGCTCCCGGGTGATCTCGTCCAGCGCCCCGAAAGGCTCGTCGAACATGAACACGCTGGGGTTCAGCGCCAGCGAGCGCGCCAGCGATACCCGCATCCGCATGCCCCCCGACAACCGCTTGGGGTAATGGTCGGCAAAGCCGTCAAGCCCCACAAGGCTGATCTGCTCCAGCGCCACCCGACGCCGCTCCGCTGCCGGATAACCGCGAAGCTCCATCAGCAGCTCCACATTGCCCCGCACCTTGCGCCACGGCAGAAGCGTCGCATCCTGAAACGTATAGCCCAGATGCTCCCGATCCACCCGGATCTCGCCCGACGTATGCGGATAAAGCCCCGAGGCAATCTTCAGAAGCGTCGACTTCCCGCAGCCCGATGGCCCCACGATCGACACGAACTCCCCACGCAACAACGACAGCGAAACACCCGACAACGCCTCCGTACCATCCGGAAAACGCATCGATACATCCGAAAAACCCAACGCAAGCTCGGAGGGGGGGACAGAGGCGGAGAGGGCGGCGACGGCCTGGCCCGGCGAATGGGCGGTGCTGTGCTCGTGCTCGTGGGTATTCAAGAAAGGCTCCGTTGCTTGGGTCGCGGGGCGGGAGGATCAGAAGCGGCTGGCGGAAAAGGGGCTCAGGTCGATCCGGGGCGTGTCGCCGGCCATCAGGCTTGCGACATGCCGCCCCGTCGGCCCCCCCGAGCAGATGCCGACATGCTGGTGGCCGAAGGCAAGGACGGTGTTCGCGAAGCGGGGCGAGCGGTCGATCACCGGCAGGCTGTCGGGCAGACAGGGCCGGTGCCCCATCCAGTTCGATGCGCCGCCCGTGTCGAGGTCGGGAAACATCTCCACGGCGATGCGGGCCAGCTTGTCGGAGCGCGCGTGGTCGGGCGGGGCAGACAGGCCCGCCAGCTCCACCGTTCCGGCGATGCGCAGCCCGCAATCCATCGGATTGACGAAGACGCTGCGGGTGTTCCACATCACCGTGCGGCGCACGTCGATTCCGGGATCGGCAAAGGTCACGTGATAGCCGCGCTGCGTCTCGAGGGGCACTTTCGCGCCGAGCTTGCGCGCCAGCGGCGCCGACCATGCGCCCGCCGCCAGAACCAGCCGCTCCACCGAGAGGCGGCCCGTATCGGTCAGCAGGGCGCGGGGTCCGTCGGGCCCGATCTCCACATCGCGGACATCGGCCCGGATCACCGAGCCGCCACCCGCGCGCACGCGATCCGCGATCGCGCGGACCAGAAGATGGGGATCCACCGTGCGGCCGTTCTCGGGGGCGAAGATGCCGATATCGAAGCGCCGGTTCAGGGCGGGCTCCAGCTGGCGGATGTCATCGCCGCCGATCTCCTCCATCCGGGCGCCCAGCCTGCGGCGCAGATCGAGCGACCACCCGGCCGCGGCCAGTTCCTCGCGGCTTTCGTAGACATAGAGGCAGCCGTTGCGCCGGATCAGCCGGTCGAAGGTCTCGGGATCGAGGATCTCGGCGTAATCGTCGAAGACGGGCTCCATCAGGGCGCGCATGGCGGTGGCCACGCGCATCGCCTCGTCGCGGTTCGCATGGCGCAGGAACCGAAGGAGCCATGGCGTCACGACGGGAAGATAGCGCCAGCGGATGGTCAGCGGCCCCAGCGGATCGAGCAGCCAGCCCGGCACCTTGCGCAGCATCCCCGGCATCGCCACCGGCAGGATGGCCGAGGGCGAGACCGAACCGGCATTGCCGAAGGACGTGCCGAACCCGGGCTCCAGCCGGTCCACGATCGTCACCTGAAAACCCGCCCGCTGCAGGAAGGCGGCACAGCTGACCCCGACGATGCCCGCGCCTACGACGGTGACATGCCCCCGCGTCCCGGGATCGCCGTGCATCGGGGGCTGAGTGGGGTCCGGGGACATGACTATTCCGCGAACAGGTAGGACTTGCCCGGAACCGGCGTCCAGTCGGGATTGGTCCAGGCGATCATCTTGCCGGGGTTGAGCAGGCCCTTGGGGTCGGATTGCTTCTTGAAGGCCAGTTGTGTGGCGTTCG
>JAFIEC010000178.1 GCA_020832725.1 Paracoccaceae bacterium
AGCCGCCCCGCCGCCGGCTCTCGCAGCCCCTCGATATCGAGGACGGCACGACCGGTCACCCGCGTCTCCACCGCCGCGACGCCGGGCACCGCGGAGATGGCGGCCGACAGCTCTTCGGGCGCACGGGTGGCGCTGGCAAAGACCTGGGCGAAACGGTTGCGCTCGTACCAGGCGGCGCGGGTCTCCTCCAGCGAGGCCCCGGTGCCCACGAAGATGACCAGCTGCATCACCCCCGCCGCCAGCACCAGGGCAATCGCCAGCGCCTGCGCCCAGAGCCTCCGGAGATCGCGCAGCAATTTCCGATCCAGGGTGCGCATGGTCCGTCCTACCACTCTATCGTGTCGGGACGGGCGCGGGATTCGTTGCGGGATCGCTCGCTGACCTGTCCGTCGCGGAAGTGGATCACCTCATGGGCCATGGCCTGGATGCCCGCGTTGTGGGTGATGACCACCAGCGTCGTGCCCATCTCGCTGTTGATCGCATCGAGGGTCTGCAGCACCTGCACGCCCGTGCGCACGTCCAGCGCGCCGGTCGGCTCGTCGCACATCAGCACTTCGGGGCGCTTGGCGATCGCCCGGGCGATGGCCACCCGCTGCTGTTCGCCGCCCGAGAGCTCTGCCGGAAAATGATCCAGCCGCGCGGCCAGCCCGACCCGCTCCAGCGCCTCTTCGGGGGGCATCGGATCGCGCGCGACCTCGGTGACCAGGGCCACGTTCTCGCGGGCGGTCAGGCTGGGCACCAGATTGTAGAACTGGAAGACAAAGCCCACATGATCGCGCCGATAGCGGGTCAGCGCGCGGTCCGACATCGCCGTGAGCTCCTGCCCACGGAAATGGACCCGCCCCGAGGTGGCGTGGTCCAGCCCGCCGAGGATGTTGAGAAAGGTGGATTTGCCGCTGCCCGACGGGCCAAGCAGAACCGTGATCTCGCCAGATTGCATGGCCAGGGTGACACCCGCCAGCGCGTGGACGGCCCCCGGCCCCTCGCCGTAGATCTTGCGCAACTCCTCGGTGCGAAACACCGCCTCGCTCATCTGCGGTCCCTTGCTTCGGGCGGCGCAGCCGGATGCCCGCCCGTCCGTTCCACCGGTGGGCCGCCCCTTGCCGGGGCGCGGCCCCTGCGCCCGAAGGCGCCCGGGCTCAGCCCGCCGCCTGCCTGCGCGATTCCAGCCGCGCCGAAAGCTCTTCGGACACGAGGAAGGCCAGCTCCAGCGCCTGGGAGGCATTCAGCCTCGGGTCGCAGGCCGTGTGATAGCGGTCCGACAGATCGCCATCGCTGACCGCGCGTACGCCGCCGGTGCATTCGGTCACATCCTTGCCGGTCATCTCGAAATGGACGCCTCCGGGCACGCTGCCCTCGGCCTTGTGCACGGCAAAGAACTCCCTCACCTCGCGCAGGACCGACTCGAAAGGTCGCGTCTTGTAGCCCGAGGCCGCCTTGATGGTGTTGCCGTGCATCGGGTCGCAGGTCCACAGCACCTCGCGCCCCTCGGCCTGGACGCGGCGGATCAGGCGGGGCAGATGCTCGCCCACCTTGCCCGCCCCGAACCGCGCGATCAGCGTGAGCCGCCCCGGCTCGTTGCGCGGGTTGAGCAGGTCGATCAGCCGCGACAGGTCGTCGGGCGAAAGCGAGGGGCCGCATTTCAGACCGATGGGATTCTGCACACCGCGGCAGAATTCCACATGCGCACCGTCAGGCTGACGGGTGCGGTCGCCGATCCAGATCATGTGGCCGCTGCCCGCCACCGGCAGGCCCGAGGTGCTGTCCACCCGGCACAGCGCCTCTTCGTATTCCAGCAGCAGGGCCTCATGGCTGGTGTAGAAATCCACACTTTCCAGCGGCGCGGCCTGGGGCCCGTCGATTCCGGCCGCGGTCATGAACTCCAGCGCATTCGAGATGCGGGTGGCGAGGTCGCGATAGCGCTCGGCCCCTTCGCCCTCGGAGAAGCCCAGCGTCCAGGCATGGACGCGGTGAATGTCGGCATATCCGCCCTGGCTGAAGGCGCGCAGCAGGTTCAGCGAGGCCGCCGCCTGGGTATAGGCGCGCAGCATCCGCGCCGGGTCGGGCGTGCGGGCCTCGGGGGTGAAGGCAAGATCGTTGATGATGTCGCCGCGATAGGCGGGCAGCTCCACGCCGCCCTGTGCCTCGGTGGACGACGAGCGGGGCTTGGCGAACTGCCCGGCCATGCGGCCGACCTTGACCACCGGGCACTTGGCCCCCCATGTCAGCACCACCGCCATCTGCAGCAGGACACGGAAGGTGTCGCGGATGTTGTCGGCAGAGAACTCGGCAAAGCTTTCGGCGCAATCGCCGCCCTGAAGCAGGAACGCCCGGCCCGCCGCAGCATCTGCCAATTGCCGTTTCAGGCGGCGCACCTCGCCCGCAAAGACCAGCGGCGGAAAGCGCGACAACTCCCCCTCGACCTGCGCCAGCGCGCCGGTGTCGGGATAGTCGGGCATCTGGATGCGCGGCCGGTCGCGCCAGCTGCTCCTTGCCCATGGGATGTCCTTGACCATGTCCA
>JAFIEC010000180.1 GCA_020832725.1 Paracoccaceae bacterium
GGGTGTCCACATTTCCGCAAAAGGGGCAGCGCATGCACTCGTCCTCGGCCTGGCGTCAAGACCATGGCACTATAGGCAAACGCCCACAGCTGGGGTAGATGCAAATCCCGCCCCCAAGATAGGGCATGATCCGGCAGAGGCCTGACGATGATCCCGCGCAAGGCGCTCACGGTTGCGGTCCTGTTCATGGCCCTTCACGCAATCCTCGCGGCGGCGCTGCCATTGGTGGATGACGAGGCCTATTACGCCTTCTGGGCCAGCGCCCCGCAATGGGGGTATTTCGATCATCCACCCATGATCGCCTGGTGGGTCGCGCTGGGCGAAGGCCTGCTCGGACACCATCCCGCAGGCGTGCGTCTGTTGCCGGTGCTCGGCTACGGGCTGGCCAGCCTGCTGGTGGCACGCATGGCGCTGGTGCTGGGCGGGCCGACTGCCGCCTGGCGCGCGGCCCTGTTGTTCAATGCCACGGTGCCGGTCCTGGCGCTGGGCTTCGTGGCCACGCCCGATGCGCCCTCTGTCCTGTTCTGGACCGCGGCGCTTGCTGCGGCACTGGAGGCACGGCGCGGAGGGCATGGCGCATGGTGGGCGGTGGCCGGCCTGATGGCAGGTCTGGGCGTTATCTCCAAGCTGACCAACCTGTTTCTGGGGGTTGGCATCGTGGCCTGGCTGCTGGCGACCCGCGAGGGGCGGGCAACGTTGCGGGCACCATGGATCTGGCTGGGCGGAGTTCTTGCCCTTTCGGTGATGGCCCCCGTTGCGGCCTGGAACGCCGCCCATGACTGGGTGGGTCTGCAGCGCCAGTTCGGCCGCATCGTCGAGGCGACACCACTGCAGCCCCTCGGCCCTGCCGTCTATGTCGCGGGCACCCTGCTTCTGGTCACACCGCTGGTCTCATGGCTGGCGCTGCGCGCGGTGCGGCTGAGCGGGACCGGCTTTCTGATCTGGCTGAACGCGCCGCTTGTCCTCTACCTCGGCTGGCACGCGCTCTGGTCGGATGTGCCCGGAAACTGGCTGCTGCCGGTCTATCCTGCCGTCGCGGTGCTGGCCGGTTTGGGCGCAAAGGGGGCATCGCCCTGGCTGCGACGCGGGGCACCCGTCACGGGGCTGATGCTGGGCGGCCTGGCGTTGCTGGTGGCGCTTTGGCCAGGGCCGCCCATCCTGCAGGGCAACAACCCGCCCAACCAGATGCGCGGATGGGCCGAGACGCGGACCGAGATTGCACGCGCCGCCGACGAGACGGGGGCGCAATGGATCGCCACGGGCGATTACGGACTGGCTGCGCGCCTGTGGTGGGAACTGGGGCCGGAATGGCAGGTTCGCGGCCTCGACCTGCCAGCCCGCTACCTGTTTCTGGGCCCGATGCCCGCAGCGCTTTGTGATGCGCCTGCGTTGCTGGTCACGCGGGAGAACCGCCCGCGTCCGGCCTTCGAGAGCCTCGGACCGGCCCACCTTGTCGAGCGGGTGGCGGGTGGCAAAGTCCTGGGCCGCTACGAGCTGCGCCAGGTGCGCGGGCTGTCGGATTGGCCGGGTTGTCCTGGGACACCGCGCTGACCTTGCGTCAAGATAACCAGAAAAGTTATTGAAATCAATTAATTGCCATGTTTCCTGCGACAGGTCTGCTGGCTTGACCTGTTTGCGGAATGGTGCAACCCTGCCCGCAGGAGATGGCTCCGCGTGCCATATTGGCCAGAACAGCGGACCGATCCGGCAAATGATGTTCCTTTCAGGGAGACACCGCATGACTTTCGAAACCGCAAGGTCGCTGTTCCGTGTGACGCGCGCGGGCGCGCTCGTGGCCGGCACCGCGCTGGCGCTGGCGCTCAGCAGCGTCACGGTCAGCGCCGAAACGCTGCGCTGGGCCCGCGTGGGCGATGCGCTGACGCTCGATCCGCACAGCCAGAACGAAGGGCCCACGGCCACGGTTCTGCACCATATCTACGAAACGCTGATGCGCCGCGCGACCGACGGGTCGCTGCAGCCGCGCCTGGCCACCGAATGGCGCATCCACGAGGACGATCCCACCGTCTGGGTGTTTCACCTGCGCGAAGGTGTGACCTTCCACGACGGCACGCCGTTCACCGCCGATGACGTTGTGTTCTCGCTGGAGCGGGTGCGACATGAAAGCTCTGGCTTCCGCGCGCTGCACTCCGCCGTCGTCGGCGCCGAGGCGGTGGACGATTTCACCGTGCATGTGCAGATGTCCGGCCCCGCGCCGCTCTATGTGCAGAACCTCACCAACTTCTTCATCATGTCGCGCGCCTGGTCCGAGGCGAACAATGTCGAGGTGCCGCAGAACTTTGCCGCGGGCGAGGAAAACTTCGCAGTGCGCAACACCAACGGCACCGGCCCCTTCACCCTGGTCGAGCGTGACCCGGAAGTGCGCACGGTGATGCGTTTGTTCGAGGGGCACTGGGCCGATGCGCCGCAGGTGACCGAGATCATCTACACCCCGATCTCGGAAGCCGCGACCCGGGTTGCCGCGCTTCTGTCGGGCGAGGTGGACATCGTGCAGGACGTGCCGGTGCAGGACATCGCGCGGCTGGAACAGACGGCCGGCATCTCGGTCGTCACCGGGCCGGAAAACCGCAACATCTTCTTCAGCTACGACATGGTGTCCGAACGGCTGGCCTCGTCCAACGCCGAGGACAACCCGTTCTCGCACCCGGAAATCCGCGAGGCGATGGCGCTGGCGCTTGACCGCAACGCCATCCAGCAGGTGGTGATGCGTGGCCAGTCGCAGCCCTCGGCCGCACCCCTGCCGCCCTTCGTGAACGGCTGGACCGAAGAGATGCACAGCTTTGACGCGCCCGACATCGCGCGCGCCACGGAACTGGTCTCGGGGATCTATCCCAACGGCTTCTCGGTCGATCTGCACTGCCCCAACGACCGCTACCTGAACGACGAGGCGATCTGTCAGGCGCTGGTCGGCATGCTGGGCCGCTTCGTGATGAACGTGAACCTGGTCTCGCAGACCCGGTCGCTGCACTTCCCGCTGATCGAACGCTGGGAGACGGATTTCTACATGCTGGGCTGGGGGGTGCCGACCTTCGATTCGGCCTATGTGTTCGACTTCCTGGTGCATACCCGCGAAGGCGGGCGCGGAAGCTTCAACGGGTCGCGCTATTCGAACCCGGAACTGGATGCGATGATCCAGTCGCTGGCCACCGAGACCGATCTGGACGCGCGTGATGCCGCAATCGCCGCGATCTGGGACAAGGTGATGGAAGACCGTATCTTCCTGAACGTGCACAACCAGTTGCTTGCCTATGCAATGCGCGATGGCATCAACCTGGAAGTGCATCCGGAGAACCAGCCGAACATGGCGACGGTCACCTTCGGGAACTGAGCGTGGCTTGACGCTGGCGCCCGCGCGGCTTGGCCGTGCGGGCGTTTCACATGCTGCGCCGCAGGGCTGAGCCGCCGGGCGACTGCCTTGCCTATCCATCACCTCGCATGCCAGCCGGGAATGCCCCATGCTCGCCTTCATCATCCGCCGGATCGTGCAGTCGGTTCTTGTCATGCTTGTCGTGGCGGTGGTTTCCTTCTCGCTGTTCCGCTTCGTGGGCGACCCCATCAGCTCGATGGTGGGGCAGGAAGCCACACTTGCCGACCGCGAGGCCCTGCGCGAGGCGCTGGGGCTGAACGACCCGTTCGTCATGCAATTCGCACGCTTCATCGGCAATGCCGTTCAGGGCAATTTCGGCATCTCGTTCCGGCTGCTACAACCGGTGATGGAACTGATCCTGTCGCGCCTGCCGGCAACACTGGAACTGGCGCTGATCTCGGGCTTCTTTGCCTTCGTGTTCGGCGTGGCTCTGGGCGTCTACACCGCACTTAACCGGCGCGGATGGCTGTCCAGCGGCGTCATGACCGTATCGCTGATCGGCGTGTCGCTGCCCACCTTCCTGATCGGCGTGTTGCTGATCTGGGTCTTCGCGGTGGAACTGCAATTGCTGCCCAGTTTCGGGCGTGGAGAGGTGGTCGCGATCGGCGACTGGTGGCGCACCGGGCTGCTGACGGAAAGCGGGCGACGGTCGATCATCCTGCCGGCGATCACGCTGGGGCTTTACCAGATGACGCTGATCATGCGCCTGGTGCGGGCCGAGATGCTCGAGGTGCTGCGCACCGATTACATCAAGTTCGCCCGCGCCCGT
>JAFIEC010000183.1 GCA_020832725.1 Paracoccaceae bacterium
CCGCGCGCCATTCGCGCGGCGGCATCGCTGAAGGTGGCCGCCAGCGCCTGCAACAGGGCGGCCTCGTCGGCCGCGTCGTCGGTTTCCCCGGCATCGGCCTTTGCCGAAACCCGCGCCTGCGGCAACATCGGGAAGGTGACCAGAGACACCTCCCAAAGCTCGATCTCGTGCAGCTTGCGCCCCCCCTGGGCCAGCCGCTCGGCGCGCTTGGTCCGATAACCGATCGACAGCCCGTCCAGCGCCCCCGCCCCGATCAAGGCCATCGCCTCGCGGCCGCGCGCCACCTCGGGCAGCACCCTGCCCCGAACCCACAGGCCGCGGGCATCCTCGCGGACTTCCTCCCAGATCCCGATGGGCTGGGCCGGATCGTGCTGCCACAGCATCTTGACCCGCCGTCCCGCCGCCGCCAGGGCCGCGAGCGAGGCCGCATAGGCGCCCGGCATCACCACATCGCCGCCCTGATCGGGCGTGCCGAACAGGCTTGCATATCCGCTGATCGCGGCATCCTCTCCCAGCCGCAAACCCGCCTCGGGGCGATGGAACTTGTGCTCCAGCCCTGCCAATGCCGCCGCGTCGGCGCCTGCCGCCTCTGCCTGGGTTCCGCTCATCGCCTCTCCTTTCGTTGAAACACCGCTCATTGCCCCAGCCCCGCCAGGATCTTCGGCAACAGCTGCGACAGCACGATGGTCGCCACGCCATAGACCGTCAGCCACAGCCGCTTTTCCAGCCGGTCCAGCGACATGTCGATCCGCTCCAGGCGCCGCGCCAGCGCCAGCCAGCGCTCTTCGGCCACACGTTCATTCGCATCGATCCGGGCATGGGCCGCGTCGAAACTGTCATAAAGATAGCGCGACCCGCCGATATCGCGCCGACCGTTCATTCCTCCTCCGCCAGCCGCGGCAGGCCCAGCAGGGCGCGCTTCTCGGCCTCGGTCAGAAAGGCCGCCTCGCCGATCCGGCGCCACTGCTGATCCCGCTCGGCGGCCAGCGCCGGAACCTGGTCGGGGTCGGGGCGCAATTCCACCGCCTCGCCGATGAACCCGCCCAGCCAGTCCGCCAGCGCCGCCGTCACCCGCGTCGCCAGCGGCAGCACCGTCAGGCGATAGAACGCGCGGTGCGCCTCCTGGTAATTGGCATAGGTGGCATCGCCCGGAATCCCCATCAGCATCGGCGGAATGCCAAAGGCCACCGCAATCTCGCGCGCGGCGGCCTCCTTGGTTTTCTGGAATTCCATGTCCGACGGCGAAAAGCCCATCGGCTTCCAGTCCAGCCCGCCTTCCAGCAGCATCGGCCGCCCGGCGTTGCGCGCGCCCTGATGGTGCATCTCCATCTCGGAAACGAGCCGGTCATACTGATCGGGCGACAACACCGCCTGCCCGTCCGCCCCCTTGTAGACGATGGCCCCCGACGGCCGCGCGGCATTGTCCAGCAAAGCCTTCGACCATCGGCTGGCGCTGTTGTGCACATCGATGGCCGTCGCGGCGGCCTCCAGCGGTGACAGCCCGTAATGGTCATCCCGTGGATGATAGGCCCGGACATGGCAGATCGGCGCCACAGCCCCACCCCCCGCCCCGGCATTGAAGCGGTGCTTGCGCACGCCCACCGTGTATTCCCAGGCCTCGGGCCAGCCATCCGGGCCGGGGATCACCCGCATCCGGTCGGACCGCAAGACATGCAACTCCACCGGCAGGCCCGGTGCGGCCCCCGGCACCGCCTCGACATAGGCATTGCCCGACAGCAAAAGCTGCGCATAAAGCGCGTCCAGAAAATCCGCCCGCCCCTGCGCCGGGTTCGGCCGCCGCATCAGCGTCAGCAGCGGATGCGCCTCGTATCGGCGCTCGCAATCCTGCAGAACCAGCGGCAATGCCGCCGCCGCCTCGGCAATCAGCCGGACCGCGCGAAACCCCACGGGGTTCCCCTGAAATCCGGCCCGCACAAGCGAGCCCGCATCGCGCGTGCCCTGCCAGACCGGCCGCGCCTGCGCGCCAAGCGCCCCCGGAAACGTGTTCACCCGGCCCGCCGTCAGCGGCCCCACGGCCGAAGCCTTGGCCTCGGGCATGGCGTCGCCATCCCCGCCCGCAGCCGCGGCACGGCGTAGAAAATCAAACATTCCTTGCGCTCCTGTCGAAAATTGCTCCGGAACGGCCCAACGCAAAGCCGCGCGACGCCGTGCTACAAGCTTCGCACCTGCGGCCGACGCCAGGACCGCGCCGGCACGATCATCAGTTCCGCCAGTGCCCAGACCAGCGCATCCACCCGGTCCGGGCTGCCCCGCCCCTGAAACCCGGCCAGCGTCATCTGCGCCATCTGCTCTTCCAGCGCGCCAAGCCCGGCGGCCGCATCGGCCAGGTGAAAGACCCGGCGCTGTTCGTAAAGCGCCGCCACCGGTTCGGCGCGCAGCACCTTGCCCTGATGGGCGCGCAGGTCGCGAAAAGGCACCATCGGATCCACCTGATGGACCAGGGTGCGCACCATCTCACCGCCCTGATTGACCTCGGCCACCAGCCGCTCGGCGCCGTGGAGATGCACCCCCGCCACCGCCGCCCGCGCCCATTCCAGCGGCGAGGCGCCCTGCACGCTGGCATCCTCCAGAACATAGGCCCGCCAGGTCTCGGGCGGTCCCTCGGTCACCGCACCCGCCACGACGATCCCGCAGGCATCGGCCGTGCGCCCCGAAGTCACCGGCGGGTCCACCGCAACGACGATCCGGCTCAGCTCCGGCACCGCCCGCACCCGCGCGGCATCCAGCATCGCGCCCGACCACAACGCGCCCTCGGCATCTTCCAGCAGAACGCCGTCCAGTTCCTGCCGGCCAAGCCGCGTTCCGGCATAGCGCGCGCGCACCTCTTCCAGAAACGACGGCGCAAGCCAGGCGCGGTTCGCCTCGGTCGGCGCACGCGTCACGACGGTCGAGGACAGCCGCAGCAGGTCCTTCAGCACCCCCACATTGCGCGGCGTGGTGGTGACGCACTGCCGCGGCGCCTCGCCCAGCCGCAGCGCGAATTGCAGCATGTCCCAGGCTTCGCGGCCACGCTTCCACTTGGCCAGCTCATCCACCCAGGCGGCATCGAACTGCGGCCCGCGCAGGTTTTCGGGTTCCTGCGCCGAATAGGCCTGCGCCACCGCGCCATTGGGCCAGACCAGCCGGCGGCGCGTCGCTTCCCATTTCGGGCGGCGGTCGGGCGGGCTGCAGGCAATAAGCCCGCTCGGCCCCATCACCATGACCTCCAGCACCTGATCGAATGTCTCGCCCACCAGCGCGACATTCCGGCACCGCCCCGGATCGCCCGGCAAGGCGCCCTCGACCTGCGCGCGCACCCATTCCGCACCCGCCCGCGTCTTGCCCGCCCCGCGCCCGCCCATGCAGACCCAGGACCGCCAGTTGCCTTCGGGCGGCAACTGATGCGGCAGGGCCCAGAATTCGAACAGCCAGGGCAACGCCAGCAGCGCGGCGTCACTCAATCCTTCCAGAAACCGCGCCTGATCCTCCGGCGTCTCGCAGGCGAGCCAGCCTGCGCCCGACCTCATCGCGTGCCGCGGCAAGATCGAGCGCCGCGACCGGAACACCCCCGCCTCCGCCAGCGCCGCCTTCGTTTCGAGATTTTCCAACTGCCTGCCTTTCGGTAAGGGCCAGAACCAACGCCTTGCGGACCATCGCGATGGCCCCGGGCAGTTCCGCCGCCTTGTCGATATCGCCCGCTTCCAGCCGCTTCAGCGCTTCGGAAAGCGCCCGCGCCGTGGACAGGAACAAAAGCTCCGTCGCCGCAATCATGTCTTGCGGCCCGGCTTCCCCCTCCGGGGGTCTGTCATCCATCATGCCGTCTGTCTGCCCCTGGTGCATCACTCGCGCGGGCTCCGCGCGGACAGGGCCGGAGAAGGCCGGACCGGGCGCTCCCCCGGTTCCGGACCGCCCGACACGAAAAAGGCGGCCCCGGTTACCCGGGCCGCCGATACACTTCTTTCAGTATGCACGTTTCCTACAGCAGACCGCGCGCCGAGTCAAGGACGTTGTTCCGCAATATCCGCGAACGCAGGATTAACCTTCTCTTAACCCCGCGCATTGCGCCCCACGGCGGAACATCTGCCCGCCATGCAGCGCCAGGCTACTGACTGCGCCGCTCTGCCTCGATCTGGCGCCAGCGCGCCACATTGGCATTATGGTCGGCCAGGTTGGTGGCAAAGGCATGGCCGCCGGTCCCGTCCGCCACAAAGTAAAGATAGGGCGTGTCATCGGGGTTCAGCGTCGCGGCAATGCTCGCCCGCCCGGGGTTGGCAATCGGCGTCGGCGGCAGGCCGTCGATCACATAGGTGTTGTAGGGCGTCGCCGCGCGCAACTCGCTTTGCCGCAACCCCCTGCCCAGCGTGCCCCGCCCCAGCGTGATACCATAAATCACCGTCGGGTCGGTCTGAAGCCGCATGGGAATCCGCAGCCGGTTGACGAAAACGCTCGCCACCTGCCGCCGTTCGTCGGCAACCCCGGTTTCCTTCTCGACGATCGAGGCCAGGATCAACGCCTCCTCCGGGCTGCGCAGCGGCAAGCCCTCGGCGCGGCCCTGCCACAGATCGGCCAGGATACGCTCCTGCCGGGCGGCCATCTCGGCCACCAGCGCGGCGCGGTCCGCCCCGGAGCGCACTTCGTAACTGTCGGGCGCGAGGCTGCCCTCGGGCGGCAGTTCCGCGATCTCGCCGCTCAGGAAATCCGCGCGCCGCAACGCCTCGACCACCTGCCAGACGGTGCTGCCCTCGGCGACAGTCACCCGAAAGCGCGTGTCAGCCTTCGCCGCGATCGCGGCGAATTCCTCGGGCGCCTCGGCCTCCCAGTCGAACGACATCACCTCGACATAGCGGTTGGTGGCGGGATCAAGCTCGCGCACGATCGTATCGGCGCGCACCACGCCGATCCGGAAATTGATCTCGGTGCCGCAGGTGCTCTGGCCACCGCGCGTCACGATCTCCAGGATCTCCTGCATCGAGGTTCCGGGCTGGATCAGATAAGACCCAAAGCGCAACTGGTCGGATTTCTCGGTGTAATTCGCACCCACCCGGAACAGCGTGCCGCTGGAAATCGCGCCTTCCGCCTCCAGCGACCGCGACACGGCGGCGACATTCGCGCCACGCTCCACACGCAGGCACATCGCCGTCTCCAACGGGCCCGGCCCGGTGAACTGCTTTTGCGCCCAGCCCAGAAACCCGCCCAAAAGGACAAGCCCCACGATCATCAGCGTCAGGGCGTTTGCGGCGATATGGCGGCCCATCAGCCCTCCATCCTTCCCAGAATCAGCGTTGCATTGGTGCCGCCAAAGCCAAAGGAATTCGACAGCGCCACATTGATCTCGCGCGGCCGGGCGGCGTTCGCGGCCAGGTCCAGCTTCGGCGTCACCGCGGGATTGTCCAGGTTGATCGTCGGCGGCGCCACCTGATCACGAATGGCCAGCGTGCAGAAAATCGCCTCGACCGCCCCCGCCGCGCCCAGCAGATGGCCGATGCTGGATTTCGTGCTCGACATCGTGGCCCGCCCGGCCGCATCGCCCAGCAGACGCTCCACCGCGCCCAGCTCGATCGTGTCGGCCATGGTGCTCGTGCCATGGGCGTTGATGTAATCCACCGCCTCCGGTCCAAGCCCGGCCCGGGCCAGCGCCGCCCGCATGGAGCGAAAGCCGCCGTCGCCATCCTCGGAGGGCGCGGTGATGTGGTGGGCATCGCCCGACAGGCCATAGCCCAGCACCTCGGCATGGATCCGGGCACCTCGTGCCCGTGCATGCTCGTATTCCTCCAGCACCACGACCCCCGCGCCCTCGCCCATGACAAAGCCGTCCCGGTCGGCATCATAGGGGCGCGAGGCCGATGCGGGGGAATCGCTCCGCTGTGTCGAGAGCGCCTTGCACGCGTTGAACCCCGCGATCCCCAGCTCGCAGATCGGGGCCTCGGCCCCGCCCGCCACCATCACGTCGGCGTCTCCCCACTGGATCAGCCGGGCGGCATCGCCGATGGCATGGGCACCGGTGGAGCAGGCCGTGACGACCGCGTGGTTCGGCCCCTTGAAGCCGAAGCGGATGCTGACCTGACCCGAGATGAGGTTGATCAGCGCGCCCGGAATGAAGAAGGGCGACACCCGGCGCGGGCCGCGATCGCGCAGCAGCAACGTCGTTTCGGCGATGGTTCCCAGCCCGCCGATGCCCGAGCCGATCATCACGCCCGTGCGCAGGCGCGCCTCCTCGTCCTGCGGTGTCCATCCCGCATCGCGCACCGCCTGTTCTGCGGCGGCCATGCCGTAGAGGATGAAATCATCGACCTTGCGGGCCTCCTTGGGCGCCATCCACTCATCGGGGTTGAAGCTGCCGCCGGTCCCGTCGCCCCGGGGAATCTCGCAGGCATAGGTCGTCGCCAGATGGGCGGCGTCAAAGCGCGAGATGGGGCCCGCCCCGGATTGCCCCGCAAGAAGGCGAGACCAGGTCTCTTCCACCCCGCTTGCCAGCGGAGTCACCATGCCCAGTCCCGTCACCACTACCCGACGCATCGCTCGCCTCGCCATTCGTTCTGCCGGGCGTGTGATACACGCCCCGCCCCTGCAGGAAAAGAGCAGCCCGCATCCGCGCCCCCCGGGGCCGTCCTGCGCAAGCCGCGCCAGCCCCGGCCCGATCCGGCCCTCCGGCCCCGTCGGGGGTTTCCTGTCCGGCCCGCGCCCCCTAAGTAGGACGGGACGCGACCCGGCGTCGCGGCCTCGTCCGCGCGCCCGACGTCACAGCGAATGCACCCGGAACGAGAACGAGAGAGGACACCATGACCTTCGCCCTTCCCGACCTGCCCTATTCCCACGACGCGCTGGCCCCCCTCGGCATGAGCCGCGAGACGCTGGAATACCACCACGACATCCATCACAAGGCCTATGTCGACAACGGCAACAAGCTGATCGCCGGCACCGAATGGGAAGGCAAGAGCCTCGAGGACATCGTCAAGGGCACCTACCAGCCCGGC
>JAFIEC010000195.1 GCA_020832725.1 Paracoccaceae bacterium
GCCGGGCGCGGGGGGGCAGTTGGGGGCGCCGCGGGCCCCCCAGCCCGGCGAGGCGACCGCCGTCGAGCGGGCCGGCCCCGCCCCAGTCGGGGGTGGCGGGACGGCCGTTCAGGGTGAGCATCGAGAGCCCTCCGCCCTGAAGGGTCAGCTCTTCGGTGACGAGGTTGGCCGGCTGGAAATCAAGCCGCGCCGCCGAGGCCCCGTCCACAAGGGTGGCACCCGAGGCCGTTGTCAGGCGCAGCACCTCGTGGGGTCCGGTGCTCTCGCGCAGCGGGACGAGGGGGGCGATGCCGTCGACCAGCCGCTGCCGCTCGTCCAGCAGGGCGGCGGCATCGCGCCCGGCGACGCGGTGCACGCGGATATCCTCGTTGAGGGTGGCGATGCGGGAGAGGCTGTCGTTCATCCGGGCGACATCGGCGGCGATCGCGCGATCGGCCGCGCCGCGATGCTCCTGCACCTGGCCACCGAGATCACCGAGATGGCCGGTCAGGGCCTCGGCCTGGGCAAGGACGCGTGCCAGCGCGCCACTGTCCTCGGGGCGGGAGGCGGCCTGGATCAACGCGGTCTCGAGGCCGGCGAGGCGGGCGGCGAGGCTGTCCTCGCCCTCGGCCGCGCCAAAGGCACGCTCGAGCGCGCGCAGCCCCTCCAGCGGGGTGTCGGCGGCGGCGCGGGCGGCCCGGGCGAGGCGGTGTTCCTGCATCAGCGGAACATCCACCTCCCGGCGGAGGGAGGCCACCCGCACGCCCGCCCCCTCTCCGGCGACGGAGACCGAGACCATCTCCACCCGGCGGGGGGCGTAGCCCTCGGTCATGGCATTGGCGACATTGGAGGAGACGACCTGCGCCGCGCGCGAGGCGGCGGCCAGGCCGCTTGCCGCATTCGAGAGGGCACCGGAGAGGGACATGGTTCAGGTCTCCTGCGGGCGGGGGCCCTATCGCTTGATGTTGGTGGTTTCCTGAAGCATCTCGTCCACCGCCTGGATCACCTTGGCGTTGGAGGAATAGGCCCGCTGGGTCTGGATCAGGCGGGTAAGCTCGGCCGCGACATCGGTCGCCGATTCCTCGCGCGAGAAGCCCAGCATCTCTCCGACAGGGCCGGTTCCGGCCTGCCAGAGCAGGAACGAGCCGCTTTGCGGCGAGACCTGGTAGGCACCGTTGCCCACCGGCATCAGCCCGTTGGGATTGGGCACGTCCACCACCGGGACCTGGAACACGGGCCGGGTCAGCCCGACATCGTAGATGGCCTGCACCACGCCTGCGCGATCGACCTCGATCGCGGTGAGGTTGCCCACCGGGGCCCCGTTCTTGGAGATGGAGATGGGCGCGAAGCGGTCGGAGAGCTGCGACAGCCCGCCCGGCAGGCCGGGGCGGCCGAGGGCGATGGCCATCGGCCCGCCCGCGACCTCGAAGGCGATCTCTCCGGCCTCGGGGTCATAGGTGCCACCATCGAGCGCATCGATCGCGACGATGCGGCCCCCCAGCCCGCGGGCATCGTCGAAGGTCACGCGGAAGGACGCCACCTCCTCGCCGCCGGCGGCATGGTCGAGCACGCCCAGCACCCAGGAATTGGACATTCCCGCAGCGGGTGTTTCGGGGGTGAAGACCATCTCCAGCCGCTCGGACGTGCCGAGGTTGCCGAAATATTCCACCGACAGGTTGTAGGGCTCACCGCTGGCGTCGGCCTCGGTGGCGGTGGCGGGCAGGTTGAGCGCCACGTCGATTCGGGTGGTCGGCTCTCCCGCAAGCTCTCCGAGACCCACGCGCACCGGGCGGAGCGATTCGCCCGAATCGCGCGCCCCGGCGATCACGTTGCCGTCGGGGCCGAAGGGCCAGCCCAGCAGGACCATACCGGCCTCGTTGCGCAGAAAGCCGTTGGCATCGGCGCGAAACGAGCCGGTGGGCACCAGCGACAGCGGCAGCGCCGAGTCGCCGGGGGTGCCGGTGACGGCGGTCACCGGCAGCATGCCCCGCCCCGAGATGGCGATATCGGTGGGGTTGGTGCTGGTGGTGAGCGATCCGCGCTCGTCGATGAGGCGGTAGCTGTGGGCGCGCACGCCCCCGGCCGAATAGACCCCGCCGCCGCCGCCACCCGCGACCAGCGACTGGAAGTCGGTCACCGCGCGCTTGTAGCCGTTGGTGGAGGAATTGGCGATGTTGTCGGAAATCGTGGCCAGCCGCGTGCCGTTCACGTTGAGCCCCGCCACCGAGGCATTGAGGGAAGAGGAAATCGTCATCGGGCCTGTCTCCTGCTCAGGCGGATCGGATGCAGGCAGATTGCGCGCGCAGCCTTAACGGGCGCCTAACGCCCCCCGGCACGGCTCGCGGGCCCGGCATGGGCCCGCGATTCACGTGATTCACGCGATTCAGGGGATCGTGCGCAGGATGGTCACTTCCAGCCGGTTGTCGCGCACTGCCCCCCCGCCCGCCGAAGGCAGCCGGCTGCCCTGGCCCGTCACCTCGTGCAGGCGCGGGCCGACCACGCCCCCCGATTCGATCAGGCCCCGCAGCGTCTCGGCCCGGGCCGCGCTGAGACCCCAGGGCGAGGCTGCGCCCGGCGCGGTCGCGACCGGGGCCGCCCCCTCCGCAGCGGCGGCCGCGACATGCCCGGCGATCGAGACGGGGTTGTCGACCGCGCCAAGCGCCTCGGCCAGCACCGCCGCCAGCGCGCGCAGCACCGGCCGGGGCACATCGCGGCCCGCCAGGAACAGCGGCGCCTCCTCGAGGTCGAACAGCTCGATCACCAGGCCCGCCTCGGTCACCCTTGTGGCGACATGGCGGAACAGGTCGCCCGGAGCCTCGGCGGAATCGGTCCGCCCCTCCAGCCGCTCCACGATCTGGCGGAGCAGGCGGGCCTCCTCGGAGGCGCGGTCCTGCGGGGGGCCGTCGCCCTCCTCGCGGCGGCCCGAGAGGCCCGGCATCGCCCCCTCTTCGGGGCGGGTGCGGGCGGCGCGGGCGACCTGGGCCAGCCGCTCCTCGACATAGATGCTGTCGCCGCCGAAGGCCCCGTCCCCCCCGCCCGAGGCGCGGTTGATGGGAATCGTCGGGTTGAAGTAATCCGCCAGGCCCTTGCGCTGCTTTTCGGTGGTGGCATTGATCAGCCACATCAGCATGAAGAACGCCATCATGGCGGTGACGAAATCGGCATAGGCCACCTTCCAGGCACCACCGTGATGGCCTGCCTCGGCAGCCCTTCTGCGTTTGCGAACGATTCGCGGCGCGTTCGCGCGCCCCGCATTTGCGGCCATGCGCACCCCCTTCGCCCCCGAGACCAACCTAGGGGGCACCCATGAACGCGCGCTTAATGCCCGACAGGGGTCAATATATCCCGAGTGAAACAATCGGGTTTGACTTCGCCCGCCGATCCTGTAGCATGAGTCCAACCAAGCCACCCGTTGCGGGAAGCCCGGTGAGAAGGGACGACCACAACAGGAGGGAGCGATGACCGCACCAACCGGTCCGAAGGTGCCCGACATGCACGAGAAGGCCGCGCTTCTCGACGAGGCGATGCGGATCCTGTCGGAGGGGCTGCACATGCCCGATTTCCCGCTGGAGCGCCTGCTCGACCGCGTCGGAGAGCCGCAATGACGGCCGCCGCCCGCCCTGCGGCACTTCAGGCCGGAAACGGGGCCGCGACCGGCACCCTCAGCCTGCCCTGCCACGACGCCCGCCAACTGGCCGAGGGTGGCAATCAGGCCTTCATCATGCTGGACGGGCAGGTCTATACCCTGCGCATCACCCGCGCCGGCAAGCTCATCCTGACGAAATGACCGGGCTGAACCCATGATCGTGTGCCACTGCCAGTCGATATCCGACAGCCAGATCCGCGAGGCGGTGGATATTCTGCGCGCCGAGACGCCCGATCTCATCGTCACGCCCGGAAAGGTCTATCGCGCGCTGGGCAAGCAGTCCGATTGCGGCGGGTGTCTGCCGCTGTTTCTGGACACGCTGGGCGGCTGTGATATGTTTTCCGTTCCCCGGCTGCGCTAGCGCCCGCCGGCCACCATCACGCGCGGACCATTCCGCGCAGGCAGCACAGGATCTCACCATGAAGGGCGACCCCAAGGTCATCGAATACCTCAACAAGGCCGTGCGCAGCGAGCTGACAGCCGTCAGCCAGTACTGGCTGCACTACCGCCTGCAGGAGGATTGGGGCTATGGCAGGATCGCCGCCAAGTCCCGCGCCGAAAGCATCGAGGAGATGCAGCACGCCGACCGGCTGATCGCGCGGATCATCTTTCTGGGCGGGCATCCGAACCTGCAGAAGCTCGACCCGCTCCGGATCGGCCAGAACCTCCGCGAGACGCTCGATTGCGACCTCGCCGCCGAACTCGAGGCCCGCGCCCTCTATATCGAGGCCCGGGACCAATGCGAGAAGGCGGGCGATTACGTCACCAAGGGCCTGTTCGAAGAGCTGATCACCGACGAGGAAGACCATATCGACTTCCTCGAGACCCAGATCGACCTGTTCGAATCCCTGGGCGAGAAGCACTACGGCCTGCTCAACGCGACCCCGGCGAATTCGGCCGAATAGGTCGGGCAGGCCCGGCAGCCCATTGCGGCATGAGGGGGCACCCGGTCGGGTGCCCCCTTGCGTTGCGGCCCTGTCCCGGGGGGCCCGATCCGGGCCCGGTCGCCCGGCTCCGGTTATGCGAATGGTAACGCCCGCACGTCAGACCTGCCTCAAAGCGGAGGCGGCATGGCGTGGGGGCATCATCCCATCAGGCCCGGAGGGGCGGAACTGCGCGCGGCGCTGGGCGCGGGCCCGGGGCTGTGGGTCGTGCTCGGCCTGCTGGGGGCGGGGCTCAACCTCATCATGCTGGCGGGGCCGCTCTAAATGCTGGCGGTCTACGACATCGTGCTGCCCGCCGCCGATGCGGGCGCGCTTGTCGCGCTGAGCTGCGGGCTTGCGCTGCTCTATGCCTGCCATGCGCTGCTCGATCATGCCCGGGGCGCGGTTCTGGCACGGCTGGGCGCGGCGTTCCAGGCCCGCTGTGACGCGCGCGTCCTTGCCGCCCATCTGCGGGCCGAGGCCGCGCATCCCGCCCGGGCCGGCGTGCTTCCCGGCCCCGCAGAGGTGCAGCTTGTCCAGCGCACGCTGGCCTCGCCGGTGACGGCGGCGGTCCTCGACCTGCCCTGGACACCCCTGTTCGTCGCGGCATTGTGGATCCTCCACCCCCAGCTGGGCGCGCTGGCGCTGGCCGGATGCGCCCTGGTCGCGGGCCTTGCCGCCGCCCAGGAGCTGGTGACGCGCGCCGCCCTCGCCCACGCCACTGCGACCGAGGCACGGGCGGCCGCCTGGCGCACGGCCCTGCCCGCAGGCTGGGGCAGCGCCGGC
>JAFIEC010000215.1 GCA_020832725.1 Paracoccaceae bacterium
CCCGGGCAGGCGGGCTGTTGCGGGCTGCATCCACGGCAGGCAGGGCAAGCGTTCCTGCAGGATGGGGGCACCCTGCACCTCCATGCCCCAGCCGCGTGCCGATTCAGCCATGGAACGGCCGCGCTGACAGACGGTTGAACCGCCAAAGCATCGCAACGAAGGCCACCGCCAGCCCCAGCGCCAGCCCCAGCCAGATACCCGCCCCCCCCAGCCCCAGCGGGAAGGCCAGCACATAACAGGCCGGCATTCCGATCCCCCAATAGGAAAAGGCCGCGATCAGCATCGGTGCGCGCGTATCCTTCATGCCGCGCAACAGCCCCAGCACCACGACCTGCCCGCCGTCGAAGGCCAGAAACAGCGTGGACACCGTCAGCAGCAGAACCCCCGCCGCCACGATCTGCGGAAAGGCAGGGTCCGCCCGGTCGAGGAACAGCGTCACCAGCAGGCCGGGGAAGGCCAGCATCAGCGCGATCGACACCGCCACGAAAATGGCCGACAGCAGCCCCGCCGCCTGCGCACCCCGGCGCAGCGCCGCCCGGTCGCCACGGCCCAGCGCATGGCCCGTGCGCACCGTGGCCGCATTCGCGATGCCCAGATGCACCATGAACAGCACCGCGACGATCTGGATGGCGATTCCATGGGCGGCCAGCTCCACCGTGCCGACCAGCCCCATCAGCACCGATGTGGCCGAGAACAGCCCGGCCTCGGCCAGCATCGTCAGCCCGATGGGCCAGCCAAGGCGGAACACCTCGGAGAAGGCCGCCCAGTCGGGCCGCCAGAACCGGGCATAAAGCGTATAGGCCCGGAAGCGCGGTGCCAGCCCGCTGTAGGCCACCAGCAGCAGAAGTGCAAAGCTCTGGGTGCCGACACTGGCCAGCGCGGCCCCGCGCAGACCCAGTTCCGGCGCGCCCCAATTGCCGAAGATGAACGCCCAGTTCAGCGCCGCATTCAGAACCGCCGCAAAGATCGTGGCCCACAGCACCATCTGCGGGCGTTGCAGCGCCGCAAGATAGCTTTTCAGGACCATCACCAGCAGCGCCGGAAACAGCCCCCACATGGCGATGCGCAGGTATTCCTGCGCCAGGGCCGCAACCTCGCCCTCGATGCCCATGGCCCGGAACATGGCGCCCGAGACCCACATCGGAACCAGCCCGACGCTGGCGATCAGCACCGAGATCCAGATGCCCATGCGCACGACCCGCCGCACGCCGGTGACCGAGCCACCGGCCTCGGCCGCGGCCGCCATCGGCATCACCGCCATGGCAAAGCCCGAACCCATCAGGAAGACGACCATGAACAGCGCATGGGCCAGCGTGCCCGCCGCCAGCTCGGGCACACCGTACCAGCCCAGCATCAGCGTGTCGGTCAGGCTGATGGCGATCTGCGCCACATGGCTGCCCGCCAGTGGCAGCGCCAGCACCAGCGTTGCCCGCATGTGCCCGCTCAGGCCCAGACGGTCCGGCAGGGGGGCGGGCGCGGGGCCGGGTGCGATATCGGGGGCGGTAGAGGTCATGGCGGGCCTTGCTGCGGCGGGGCGCGGCCCGCACCTCGGGCTTAGTGCCCGGCCGCGCCTGCGTCCAGCCCGGCGCGCACTCCGATGGCTCAGTCCCGCTGGGCGATCAGGTCGATCAGGGCGGAGCGGCCCGCATGGCCCACCCCCTCCTGCAGCACCTTCTCGTATTCGGCAAGGCGCAGGACATGCAGCCCGGCAAAGGCCTCGCGCAGCAGGGCGGGGGTATAGAGGTTCTCCTCGGCCCGGGGGCCCCCGGTGCCATGAGCCAGCTGCGCCGGCGTATAGCCGTGCAACATCAGCACGCCGCCCGGGGCCACGGCCCGGGCCAGCCCCTCGAAGATACGCGCCCGAGGTGCCGGTCCCACGAACTGGATGAAGACCGCCAGCACGATGTCATAGCGCACCGACCAGTCCCATTCGAGGATGTCGGCCTGTCGGAAGGTCACCGCAACGCCTGCGCCATCGGCCAGCCTGCGCGCCTTGGCCAGCGCCACCGGAGAGGCCTCCATCGCCGTGACCTCGCAGCCCTGCCGCGCCGCCCAGACCGAGTTGCGGCCCTCGCCATCGGCGACGGCCAGCACCCGCGCCCCGGGCCGGAAAAAGCCTGCATGGTCGGTGACAAAGGCCGCAGGCTCCGTGCCGAAAAGGTAATCGTCCCGGTCATAGCGGGCATCCCAGCCCGATCCGGCCCCGCCGCCGCCGCTCTTGCCCAAAGTCTGCCCTCCTGCTTCAGCCGCCGCTCAGCAATACCAGCGCCATCACCACAAGCCCCGCCCCTGCGGCCATCTCGACCAGCGGCAGGGCGCGGGCCAGTTGCCGTGCACCGCCGAGGCCTGCCAGAGTGCCCTCGCGCAGGCCGACCGACCCCCAGGCCACCAGCAGCGTGAAGGCCGCCGTGCCCAGCCCCATGGCATAGACCCCGGCCACGCCCGCCGCCAGAACATCCATGCGCCAGGCGATCAGCAGCAGCAGCAGCGCGCCCGTGCAGGGCCGCACCGCCACCGCCGCCACAAGCGCCAACGCCTCGCCCAGACTGCCCGCACGGGCCGCCGCAGAGGGATCGGGGGCATGGCTGTGCCCGCAGGAGCGGCAGGCATCGTCGTTGAGGTCGTCTGTGGCATGGGCAACATGGGCAACGCCATGGCCATGGGTGCCTGTGGGCTCGCCCATCCCCGCTGTGGCAGGCGCAAGGGCAAGGGCCGGGGCGGGCCCGACGATGCTGGCGGGCGTGGGCCCGACGATGCCGGCGGGCGCAAGCAGGAGCCCCGTCCTGTGCCGCCAGCCGCGCCACAGCAGATACGCCCCGATCAGCCCAAGCGCGGCATGGGAGAGCATCACCAGCGACACTTCGGCCAGGTCCACCAGCGCCACCCGGCCCAGCCCCAGCACCAGCACCCCCAGCCCGACGACCAGAACCGCCGTGCTGGCCTGTGCCATTGCGGCAGCAAGGGTGATGGCGGAGATACGCGCAAGGCCCACCCGGCGCGATACGCCCCAGGCCCCGATCACCACCTTGCCATGGCCCGGCCCCACCGCATGGGCAAAGCCATAGCCGAAACACAGCGCCATCAGCGCCGCCACCGCCCCCGGCTCGGCCCCGCGCAGCGCGCGCAGTGCGCGGGCCATGCCGTTCTGGAAATCGCGCTGCGCGGCGGCGGCAGCGCGGCGCAGGTCGTCGGCACCGCCGCCCTGCAATGCCCAGATCGCGGCTGCCGCGACCGCGCCCAGCAGCAGGATCAGCCCGAGACGTCGCATGTCACCACCACCCGGTCGGCAAAGAGGTGCCCGACCTCGGGGAATTCCGCCTCCCACAGGTCGGGCGGAATGGCGTCGAGGCGTTCCTCGAGCTGGGCATAGGCCGCGTCCAGATCGGCCTCGTCCACCCGCACGGCACAGCCCGGCGCGCCCTGCATCTCCACCGGGCGGATCAGGTGATAGGCGGTGAAGAAGGTCGGATCATAGGCCGCGATCTCCAGTGCGGCGCCGGGGCCGGGGCGCATCCGCTCGGGCAGGGCCCGAAGGTGCGAGGTCACCGCGCGCCCGTCGCGCAGATCGGCCCATGGCTCCATCGGGCGCGACAGGGCCACCCCCTCCCCGCCCTGCCACAGGAACAGATCGCCCTTGAAATCGGCGTCCCAGTTCGTGTCCAGCCGGGCCAGGGTATCGCGCTCCTCGTCTGTCAGGCTGCCCGAAAAGTCAGGGTCGAGGCCTGCCTCGTCCAGCAGCCACAGGGTGGTGAATTCGTCATAGACCCAGATCACCCGGATCGCGGCAAGCCGCCCCTCTTCGTCGAAATGCAGATTCAGGCCGGTGTCCACGAAGACATGAGGATGCGCCAGGGCCCCTGTCGGTCCCAGCGCCACGGCCAGCACGGCCGCGCCGATACGCGCAAACCGCCTGCCTGATTGCCCCATGCTCAATGGCCCGTCCCCTCTTGCGGCTACTTGCCCAGCTAGTCAGGCGTCCGCCCCGGCACAAGGGCG
>JAFIEC010000121.1 GCA_020832725.1 Paracoccaceae bacterium
GGCGAGCGCGGGGTGAAGCTTTCGGGCGGGCAGCGCCAGCGCATCCCGCTGGCCCGCGCCATCATCAAGGACGCACCGATCCGGGTGGTGGACGAGGCGACAAGTGCCCTCGATTCAGAGGTGGAGGCGGCGATCCAGTCCACGCTGGAGGAGGTGATGGCCGGAAAGACGGTGCTGGCCATCGCCCACCGGCTGTCCACCATCGCGCGGATGGACCGGATCGTGGTGCTTGACGAGGGGCGCATCGCAGAGGCGGGCACCCATGAGGCCCTGCTGGAGCGCGGTGGACTGTACGCGCGCTACTGGGCGCGGCAGTCGGGCGGGTTCATCGGACTCGATGCGGCGGCTGAATAGCCCCGTTGACGCAGGCGTGCTCCCCGCGCAAGAGCGCGGGATGAGCATGCTTGAACTCACGATCACGGGCCTTGGGCACCGGGGCGACGGACTGGCCACGGGTCCGGACGGGCCTGTCCATGTGCGCGGTGCCCTGCCCGGCGAGGTGGTGAGGGGCATCGTCGTTTCGGGCCGCATGGAGGCACCTGTGATCCTTGCGCCTGCGGGGGGCAGGCAGGCCCCACCCTGCCCGCATTTCGGCACCTGCGGTGGCTGTGTCGCCCAGCACATGGGCGATGCGCTGGCGCTGGACTGGAAAGAGGCGACGGTCCGCAACGCGCTCGCTGCACGGGGCCTGCGGCCTGCCTTCCTGCCCGCCCATGTCTCACCGCCGGGGACACGGCGGCGGGCGGGGTTCGCGGCTCTCAGGCTGCGCGGCGGCGTGGTGGCGGGCTTTCATCGGGCCGGAAGCCACCAGATCGTGGAAGTGCCCGATTGCCGCGTGATCGCGCCCGGCCTGCGCGCGGCGTTGCCCGCATGCCGGGCGCTTGCGGCTGCGGGGGCCACTCGCAAGGGCCGCCTGTCGCTTGCGGTCACCCTGTCCGAGGCGGGGCCCGATATCGCGGCGACCGGCGGGCGGGACCCCGAAGGGGGCCTTCTGGTCACCCTGGTGGAGCTGGCCGAGGCCCACGATCTCGCGCGGCTGACCTGGAACGACATGCCCGTCGCTACCCGGCGCCCGCCGTTTCAACGCATGGGCCGTGCCCGGGTCGTGCCCCCGCCCGGGGGCTTCCTGCAGGCCACGTCCGAGGGCGAAGCGGCCCTTGTGGCGGCGGTGCGCACGGCGCTGGGCGGGTCGCGGCGGGTGGCCGATCTGTTCGCGGGTTCGGGCACCCTGTCGCTGCCGCTGCTCGAAGACGCCGAGGTCCACGCCGTGGAAGCGGAGGCCGCAGCGCTTGCCGCGCTCGATGCCGGCTGGCGTGGCGCGCCGGGGCTGCGGCGGCTGAGCACCGAGGCGCGCGACCTTTTCCGCCGCCCCCTGACCGGGCCCGAGCTGGCGCGCTTTGACGCGGTGGTGATCGACCCGCCCCGCGCCGGGGCCGAGGCGCAGGCCCGGGCGTTGGCCGCGGCCGGGCCTGCGCGGATCGCCGCCCTGTCATGCAACCCGGCCAGCTTTGCGCGCGATGCCGCGATCCTGACAGGGCAGGGGGGCTATCGCCTTGAATGGGTGCAGGTCGTGGATCAGTTTCGCTGGTCACCCCATGTGGAGCTGGCTGCCCTGTTTACAAAGCCATGAACCCGCCCCATCTGTGCGCCCGCAGATGCAACAGATCCCCCCGGAGGACCATATGAACAGCCGCGCACGCGTAGCCGCATTCATGGATCGGCCCCTTGTCGGCAATGCCATCATCGGCGTGATCGCGTTCAATGCGCTGCTTCTGGGGCTGGAAACGTCGGGCCGCGTCATGGAAAGCGCGGGGCCGCTCATCACGATGCTCGACCGGCTGTGCCTTGGCATTTTCGTGGTGGAGATCCTGCTCAAGCTCTATGCGCATCGGCTGAGGTTCTTCACGTCGGGCTGGAACCTGTTCGATTTCATCATCGTGGGTATTTCGCTGGTCCCGGCCACGGGTGGGCTGACGGTGCTGCGGGCCTTGCGCATCCTGCGGGTGCTGCGGGTGGTGTCGGTCACGCCACGGCTGCGCCGGGTGGTGGAGGGGTTTCTCACCGCGCTGCCCGGCATGGGCTCCGTGTTTCTGCTGATGTCGCTGATCTTCTATATCGGCGCGGTCATGGCCACGAACCTGTTCGCGGCCAGCTTTCCGCAATGGTTCGGCACCATCGGCCGCTCGGCCTATTCGCTGTTTCAGGTGATGACGCTGGAATCATGGTCCATGGGCATCGTGCGGCCGGTGATGGAGGTCTATCCCTATGCATGGGCCTTTTTCGTGCCCTTCATCATGATGACCACCTTCGCCGTGGTGAACCTGCTGGTGGGTCTGATCGTCAATTCGATGCAGGATGCCCATGCCGAAGAGAGTAACGCCGCAACCGACGCCTATCGCGACGAGGTGCTGAGCCGCCTCGCCGCGATCGAGGCCCGGCTGGGGGCCGAGGAACGTGGCGGCACTAAAGCCTCCGCCAGGGGTGGTGCCCGCGAGTAAGGCGCGCTCAGCCGCGCGGGCCGATATGGCCCCATTGCGCCAGATCGTCCAGCGTGTCGTCCAGTGTCCCGGTCAAAGGGCGGAACTCCAGTCCCATGGCCTGCCGGATGCGCGTCGTGTCATAGCGCACCTTGCCGCCAAGATGGGTGCGCAGGTAGGAGCGCGCGCCCGCAGGCTGGCTCAGTGCCGCGAGCTTCATCAGGGCGGTGCCCATCCCACCCGTCAGCCGTGCCCGCGGCAACCGCGCGCCCTGATGGTTGCGCGCGGCCATGTGGGCGACAAGTGCTGTCATGTCGATGGTCTCGCCGGCGCAGATGTAGCGGCCGGCCGGCACCTCGGGCCGCAAGGCCTCCAGATGGGCGCGGGCGACGTCGCGCACATCGACCATGCCCCATTCGATGGCCAGGATCGCCGGATATACCCCACGCAGGACATCCACGAGGATACGGTTCGAGGTGTTGATGCGCCGGCTGTGGGCCGGGCCGATCACGACGAAGGGGTTGATCGCCACCAGATCGAAACCGGGGCGATGCTGGTCCATGAAGGCCCAGGCCGCGCGCTCGGCCTCGGTCTTGGAATGGTGATAGGGGTTGCGCCTAGTGCTGGAGGACGTGTTCCAGTCCTGCTCGGTCAGGATGCGCCCGTCGGGGGCGTCGGTGATCGCGGCCATCGAGGAGGTGAGCACGACCCGCCGCACCCGGGGCGATGCGGCCGCTACCTCCAGCGCCGCAAGAGTGCCGCGCCGCGCGGGCTCCAGCAGATCCCGCACCGGATCACGCGGATTGATCACATAGGGGCTGGCCGTGTGG
>JAFIEC010000122.1 GCA_020832725.1 Paracoccaceae bacterium
GGTGCAGGGCCAGTTCACCCAGCTCAATGCCGATGGCTCCGTCTCCACCGGCACGATCTACCTGCACCGGCCCGGGCGCATCCGCTTTGAATACGACCCGCCCGAGCCCGCGCTGGTGATGGCGGGCGGCGGCACCGTGGCGGTGTTCGACCTCAAGACCCGCGCCGCGCCCGAGCAGTTTCCGCTCTCGCGCACGCCGCTCTCGCTCATCCTCGCGCGCGATGTGAACCTTGCCCGCTCGGGCATGGTCATCGCCCATGACAGCGACGGGCTGTCCACCAGTGTCGTGTTGCAGGACCCAGAACAGCCCGAGCTGGGCCATATCCGCCTGATCTTCACCGCCGACCCGGTGGAGCTGCGGCAATGGGTCATCCGCGACGGCGGCGGGCAGGAGACGACCGTGATCCTCGGCGATCTGGAGCGGGGGGCCAGCCTGCCGCCCCGCCTCTTCGACATCGGCGCCGAGGCCGACCGCATCACCGGGCGCGGCGACGCCCCCTGAGGCGGCGAATCGCCCGCCGCCTTGCCGTCCCTCCCCCTCACGCCGGTCTTGCGCGCGCGCCCCTCTCGCCCATAAGGGAGGCATGGCCCGCAACCGCACCCGACCCCCCCGCCGCAAGCCCCGGCCGCCCCTCGGCTGGCGGGTGCTGCGTGGTCTGCTGCGGCTGGCGGTGGTGACGGTCTCGGCGGGCTTTCTGCTGCTCACGCTGGCGGCGGCGGCGTTTTCCGTGCTCAACCCGCCGACCAACCTCTACAAGCAATCCGAACGCGCCCGGCTGGGCGGCATCACCCATCGCTGGGTCGCCATCGAGGAGGTGCCCCCCCATGTGCTGCGCGCCCTTGTCGCCGCCGAGGATGCCAACTTCTGCCTGCACCACGGGTTCGACATGACCGCCATCCGCGCCGCCATGGCCGACGGGCGCGGGCGCGGGGCCTCCACCATCAGCCAGCAGGTGGCCAAGAACGTCTATCTCTGGCCCGCCCGCACCTGGAGCCGCAAGGCGATCGAGGCCGTGGCGACGGTGCTGACCGAAACCTTCTGGTCCAAGCGGCGGATCCTCGAGGTCTATCTCAACGTGGCCGAATTCGACGAGGGAATCTTCGGCCTCGGCGCGGCGGCCCCGCATTACTTCGGCGTAGAGGTGGGCGCGCTGAGCCGGGTGCAGGGCGCGCGTCTGGCCGCCGTGCTGCCCAGCCCCCGGACACGTTCCGCCGCCAACCCCACGCCCTTTCTGCAGGCGCGCGCCCGCTCCATCCTGTCGGGGGCCGATACCATCGCCGCAGATGGGCGCGATCGCTGCTTCGCCGGTTGAAAAGCCCCGCCGAAAGGCCCAGAACGGCCCCGCAGCCGTTCCAGGAGCCGACCCGATGTATCGCCTCTATCACGCGCCCCTTTCGCCCTATTGCCGCAAGGTGCGGCTGGTGCTTGCGGAAAAGCGCATCGAGGTGGAGCTGATCGAGGAACGCTATTGGGAGGGGCGCAAGGATTTCCTCGCCCTCAACCCGCTGGGCCGGGTGCCGGTGCTGCGCGGCGACGGGATCACCCTCTCCGAAAGCCAGGCGATCTGCGAATATCTGGAGGAACGCCACGCCGAGCCGCCGCTTCTGCCCCAGGGCGCGGCCCAGCGCGCCGAGATGCGGCGCATCGTCTTCTGGTTCGACGACAGCTTTTACCGCGAGGTCACCGCCCGCCTGCTGCACGAGCGCGTCAACAAGAAGGTGATGGGCCAGGGCTATCCCGACAGCGCCGCCGTCAAGGCCGGCGCCCAGCGCATCAAGTTCCATCTCACCTACATGACATGGCTGCTGGATCGCCGCCGCTGGCTGGCCGGAGAGCAGATGACGCTGGCCGATTTCACCGCCGCGGCCCATCTCTCCAGTCTCGACTATATCCGCGATGTGGACTGGACGCGCTTTCCCGTGGTCAAGGACTGGTATGCTAAGATCAAGTCGCGCCCGGCCTTCCGCTCGCTGCTGGCCGACCAGATCCCGGGCTTTCCGCAGCCCGAGCATTACGCCAATCTGGATTTCTGACACCATCCGCGCCATCTGTGGGGCATGACAGCACCCGCCCGCCCCACAGCGCCCGCCCCGGCCCTCCGCGATGACGCCGCCGCATCGGCCCTTGCCGCGCGGCTCAAGGCGCGCGCGCTGGAGGAAGGGTTCACCGCTGCGGGACTGTGCCGTCCCGGCGACCTGCCCGACCTGCGCCCCCGGCTTGCGGGCTATCTTGCGGCGGGCCATCACGGCCAGATGCGCTGGATGGAAGAGCGCTCCCATTGGCGCGGCGATCCGGCGGCCCTCTGGCCTGCGGCGCGCAGCATCCTGATGCTGGCCGAAAGCTACGCACCCGAGGACGACCCGCTGGCCAGCCTCACCGCGACCGGGCGGGCAACCATCTCGGTCTATGCGCGGGGGCGCGACTATCACGACCTGCTCAAGCGGCGGCTGAAACGGCTGGGCCGCTGGCTGCTGGCCGAGGCGGGGGGCGAGATCAAGGTCTTTGTAGATACCGCCCCGGTGATGGAGAAGCCGCTGGCGCAGGCGGCGGGGCTGGGCTGGCAGGGCAAGCATACCAACCTGCTGGGGCGTGATTTCGGCAATTGGGTGTTTCTGGGCGCGCTCTTCACCACGCTGGAGCTGCCCCCCGACCCGCCCGAGCAGGATCATTGCGGCAGCTGCACCCGCTGCCTCGACATCAGCCCCACGGCGGCCTTTCCCGCGCCCTATCGCCTCGATGCGCGGCGCTGCATCTCGTATCTGACGATCGAGCATCGCGGTCCGGTGGACGAGGAGCTGCGCCCGGCGCTCGGCAACCGCATCTATGGCTGCGACGATTGCCTTGCGGTCTGCCCCTGGAACAAGTTCGCCGCCGCCGCCCATGAAACCGGCTATGCCGCCCGCGAGGGGATGGACGCCCCGTTGCTGGAGGATCTGGCCGCCCTGGACGACACGGCCTTTCGCGCGCGCTTCTCCGGCAGCCCGATAAAGCGCATCGGCCGTGACCGCCTTGTGCGTAACGTCCTTTATGCCATAGGCAATTCAGGCGCGCCGCATCTGGCGGACGCGGCCCGGGCGCGGCTGCAGGATGCCGATCCGACGGTGGCCGACGCGGCCGCATGGGCGCTGGCGCGGCTGGAGGGGGGCGCATGACGCACAGGCTTCTGAGCATCGGGCATGGCTATGTGGCCGAGGCGCTGGCGGGGCGTCTCGCCGATGAGGGCTGGCAGGTGCGCGCGATCTCGCGCGATCCGGGGCGGGTGGCGCGGCTGGAGGCCGCGGGCCGCGAGGGGCGGCTGTGGCCCGGGACGCAAGGGCAGGCGGCGGCGCTGCTCGACGGGGTCAGCCATGTGCTGTCCTCGGTGCCGCCCGACCGGACAGGCGGCGGCGATCCGGCGCTGGCGGCCTTTGGCCCGGCGCTGGCCGGCGGGGCGGCGGAGGGGCTGGTCTGGGCGGGCTATCTGTCGACCACGGGCGTCTATGGCGATGCGCGCGGCGCATGGGTGGACGAGGACAGCCCCCTTGCCCCGGGCACCGCGCGCGGCAAGGCCCGCCTGTCCGCCGAGCGGGAATGGCAAGCGCTGGCCGGGCAGGCCGGTCTGGCGCTGCACATCTTCCGTCTGGCCGGGATCTACGGGCCCGGCCGGGGGCCCTTCGCGCGGCTGCGCGGCGGCGAGGCGCGCCGGATCGTCAAGCCCGGCCAGGTTTTCAGCCGCATCCATGTGGACGATATCGCGGCGGCTCTGGCCGCCTCGATGGCCCGGCCCATGCCCGGCGCGGTGTGGAACCTTTCCGACGAGTTGCCCGCCCCGCCGCAGGACGTGACGGAATACGCCGCACATCTGGCCGGGCTTCCGGTGCCGCCGGCCGTGGATTTCGCCGAGGTCGAGGCGGGAATCAGCGCCATGGCCCGCAGCTTCTATGCGGAGAGCAAGCGCGTGTCGTCGCGTCGCATCCGGCGCGATCTGGGGCTGACCTTGCGTTACCCGGACTACCGGGCCGGTCTTGCGCAGATCCTGCAGGCCGAGGCTGCGGAAGAGGCCTGAGCGGGCCTGCCCGATCAGGGGGCGCGCATATGGAAAGGGGGCAGCGGCAAGCCGCTGCCCCCCTGAATTTCACGGCAGCGTTGCGCGATCAGCGCAGAGCGGCCAGCAGCACCAGAGCCATCAGGCCCACGATGATGGCGCCGGTGGACGAACCGGTCTGAGCCACGATCACTTCGGGCTCCATCACGGGGGGGGCGAGCGTGCCGGCGAAAGCGGCAGTGCCGACCATCACGAGCACGGCGGCGAGAGCGAGTTTCTTCATGTTGACCTCCAGATTTTTGCCTGTGCTCTTCGTAAGATGACAGAGCGGCAGACACCCAAGACTGTACCTCGTAAAGCGTTTTAAGCACCTCGCACATGCTTTTGCAATGGCCCAGAACGCAACAGGCACTGCGGTTGCGCGCGATGTCGTCAAATCAGCAACACCTGCGTTCCGACCCTGGTGAGGCCATAGAGCTCCTCGATATGTTCGTTGAACAGCCCGATGCAGCCGTTCGACGAACGTCGGCCGATCCTGCGAACATCATGGGTGCCGTGGATGCGGTAATACTGCCACGACAGGTGCAGCGCATGGGTGCCCATCGGGTTCTCGGGGCCGGGCGGGATGAAGCGCGGCCAGTCGGGATTGCGCCGCAGCATCGAGGGCGTGGGTGCCCAGGACGGGCCCTCCACCTTGCGGGTGATGCTGGTGCGGCCGCGCCGCGTCATCTCGTTGCTCATGGGCACGGAGGAGGGGAAGAGCCGGTATGTCTGCCCGTCTTCGCCCCAGAAATGCACGGCCCGCGAGACGGTGTCGCACAGGATCGCCCCGTTGCGCAGGTTGTCGAAATGGGGCTCCCAGCTGCGGGCGCGAAAGCCGCTGGTGTTGTGGCGCACCGTCCGGCCCACATATTCCTGGAACTGGGTCGTTTCGGTGAAATCCACCTGCGCCAGCGCCGGGGCCGCCAGCCCTGTGGCCGCCGCTGCCGAACCGAGAAACAGGCCGCGGGTGAACGCGCGGCGGGACGGATCGAAATCCTTGCTCATGGGTCTCTCCTGCCATTTCGCTCCGGCTTATTATGCCGCCTTGCGGGGTGCAATTCAAACCGGTGTGAGAATGGCGCCTGCGGTATTTGAATCCCCGGCCGGAACAGGCTAGGACACAGCGACCTGATCAGGAGCAAGCGGCGATGATGCGTGGAATGACGATCGCGGCACTGGCCGCCATGGCGGTTGCCGCCTGTGAGCCGATGCAGCAGCAATCCCGGGCGATGGGCCCCGATGGCCGGCCCCTGCCGACGCTCTATCGGGTCTCCTCGATGGACCCGTCGCGGGTTCAGTTCCGCATGCTCGATTCCGTCAACGCCCTGCGCAAAGCCCGCGGCCTGCCCGAGCTGGAGCTGTCGGCCGAGCTGAACGCCGCCGCCATGGCCCATTCCCGCGACATGTCCTTTCAGGACCGTCCGTGGAACTTCGGCTCCGACGGCTCCTCCCCGCTCGACCGGGTGGCGCGGGCGGGCTTTACGGGCCGGCTTGTGGGCGAGAACGTCTCGGAGACCTTCGAGAGCGAGGTCGAGGCCCTGGGCGCCTGGATGGAGGAACCCGCCACCAGCGGCATCATCATGGCCCCCGAGGCCCGTTTTCTGGGCCTCGGCTGGCATCAGGACGCCAACGGCAAGATCTGGTGGACCCAGCTGATCGGGGCCTGAGCGCGGCAGCCCCCGCACCCGGCGTCAGGGAAAGATGTCAATGGGCGTGCCGATCCGCACCATCGCATAGATATCCTCCATCTCGCGGTTGCCCACGGCGATGCATCCCGCCGTCCAGTCGCGGCTGCGGCGTACCGGCAGGCTGCCGTTGGGCCGTCCGTGGATGAAGATGTCGCCCCCCGGAGAGCGTCCCTGTTCGGCGGCAAAGGCGCGGTCGGCCTCGTTCGGATAGGAGATGCCCAGCGACAGGTGAAACGCGCTGTTGGGGTTGCGCCGGTCGATGTAATAGCGCCCCTCCGGCGTGCGCCCGTCGCCCTCGAACCGCTTTGGCCCGTCGGCGGTGTTGCCCAGCTGGATGCGAAAGCTGCGCAGGATCTCGTCGTGATGCATCAGATGCATCTGGCGGGCGGTCTTCATGACCACGATCCGCGTGACCTCGGGGCCGTCATAGCTCCGGAACTTGGAGCAGGACGACAGCGAAAGCGCAGCCAGCGCCGCGAGAACAAGAAGAAGGGGGCGCATCTGCCGGTGCCTCGATTCGTGTTTTGGCGATCATAGCGATGGACGGGCCCCGGCGGGAGACGATTTCCGTGCGGCCCCCGATTTCGGGACTGGTCGTGCAGCGGATGTCTCCGCCCTCAGGCGCCGGCGTCGATCTCCACCTCGGCGGCGATCTCGGCCCGGCTGCGCCGCGCCCGTTCGGTGGCCGATTTCAGCTGCCCGCAGGCGGCCATGATGTCCTCGCCACGCGGGGTGCGGATGGGGCTGGCATAACCGGCCTTGTAGATGATGTCGGCAAAGGCCTCGATCCGCGCCCAGGGGGAGCGGCGATAGGGCGCGCCGGGCCATTCGTTGAAGGGAATGAGGTTGATCTTGGCCGGGATGCCCGCGATCAGCCGCACCAGGCGGCGGGCGTCCTCGTCGCTGTCGTTCACCCCGTCCAGCATGACGTATTCAAAGGTGATCCGCTCGGAATTCGACAGCCGCGGATAGGCCCGCAGCGCCTCGAGCAGGGTGGCGATGTTCCAGCGCCTGTTGATCGGCACCAGCCGGTCGCGCACCGCATCGGTGGTGGCGTGGAACGAGACCGCCAGCGCACAGCCGATCTCGGTGCCGGTGCGGGCGATCTCGGGCACCACGCCCGAGGTGGACAGCGTGATCCGCCGCCGGGACAGGCTGATGCCCTCGTTGTCCATGCAGATCAGCATGGCATCGCGCACCGCCTCGAAATTGTAGAGCGGCTCGCCCATGCCCATCAGCACGACATTGGACAAAAGCCGCGATTCGTCGCGCGGCGCGCCGGGCACGGGCCATTCGCCCAGATCGTCGCGCGCCACCATCACCTGGCCCACGATCTCGGCCGCGGTCAGGTTGCGCACCAGCTTCTGGGTGCCGGTGTGGCAGAACGAGCAGGTCAGGGTGCAGCCCACCTGCGAGGAGATGCACAGCGTGCCCCGGTCGGTCTCGGGAATGTAGACCGTCTCCACTTCGTGGCCGCCGCGAATCCGCAGCAGATACTTGCGGGTGCCGTCGGCGCTTTGCTGGCGGTGGACGACCTCGGGCAGCGCGATCACGAAATGCCGGGCAAGCTGCGCGCGATAGCCCTTGGCAAGGTTGGTCATGGCGGCGAAGTCGCGCACACCCCAGTGATAGAGCCATTGCCAGATCTGGCCGCAGCGCATCCTGACCTGACGCTCGGGGGTGCCGATGCCGCGCAGCGCGTCGGTCAGTTGCGCACGCGTGAGCCCGATCAGGTTCGTGCGCCCCTCGGGCGTGCCCATGGCGACCAGCTCCGCATGCAGCTGCTCCCGCGTCAGTCCGATGATGTTGGGCAGACCGGTCGCGGGCGCGCGCGGCAGGGTCAGGACATCCTGCGTGACGGGTGCCGCGACAGCGGGCGCCCCGGCGACGGAAGACAGGACAGCAGGGTCGGCGGGCGTGGTCATGGCGGCCTCAAGCGGGTGGGCGCGGATGCGCGCCTCCAGCCCATATGGCCGAAGACCCCGCCGGATCAAGCCCCGGCAGCCGGATCAGCGGGTGCAGCGGCGCTCGGCTTCCTCGACGGCGGCGGTGAAGCCGAACAGCGAAAAGGTATCCGCAGTGCGGGTTCCGCGCGCGGAAAAGCCCACCACCTCGGCCTCGGCTCCGCGCTTCATCGCGGTGATCAGGCGGGCGTCGTCGCCGGGCGCGGCGGGCCAGGCCCAGTCGCCATCGGTGAACAGCTCGAAGGTGGCATCCCCGATCGTCACCTGCACGGTGGAGCCGGAGCGATAGGGATAGCCCCCCGTGAAGGCCACCTCTCCGGCCACGTCCGAGCCGGGGCGGTAGGAGACGAACCACAGGATATCGCCCCGCCGCACCGCCACGTTGCGCCCGTCGCGGGTATTGGTGGATTCGCGCGCCGTGGAGACCACCCAGCATTCCGTCGGATCGCTCTCGACGAAGACGCTCCAGTCGGTCATTGCCGCGACACGGTTGCTGGAATCCTGAGCGCTTGCCGCCCCTGCTGCCAGCCCCGCAAGAACCACCGCGGCGCCCAGCTGCCGCGTCCACGCCATCAATGTCATCGCAGTCTCCTGCATCGGTGCCTCTTTGTCGCGCCCCGTCCCTTTCCGGGCCCTGCTCTGTGGCGCGCCTGTCACTGCCATGGTTCAGAATAGCGCGAAGGGACAGGGTCTTTCCAGCCCCTTGCGCGAATTTCCGCCGGGGCCTCAGCCATGCTCCCGCAGAACCGATCCGGCAAGGTAGAGCGAGCCGCAGATCAGGAGGCGCGCGCCCGGCGCGCGGGCGGCGATCCGGGCGACGGCGCGGGCCACATCGGGGGCTTCCTGCGCGGCCAGCCCCGCCCGGCGCGCGATCGCTGCGGTCTCGTCGGCGGGCAGGGTGGCGGTCTCGCCCGGGACCGATACGGCCTGAAGGCTGGCGGCCCGCGCGGCCAGCGGCTGCAGGAAGCCCGCGACATCCTTTGTGCGCAGCATCCCGCAGATCAGGTGCAGCGGGCGGGGCGACAGGCGGCCCAATGCCTCGGAGAGGGCCGCCCCCGCCGCCGGGTTGTGCCCGCCGTCCAGCCACAGCTCGCAGCCCGCGGCCTCGGCCCGCGCCACCAGCGGGCCATGGCGCAGCCGCTGCATGCGGGCGGGCCATTCGGCCCGGGTCACGGCGGCCTCGCTTGCGGCCTCGCCCGCAGCGGGGCCCAGCCCCAGCAGCCGCAGCCCCGCCAGTGCCGCGCCCGCATTCTGCACCTGATGCGCCCCGATCAGTCCGGGCAGCGGCAGATCGAGCAGCCCGGTCTCGTCCTCGAAGACCATCCGCCCGCGTTCCTCGCGGGCATGCCAGTGCTGCCCCGCCACCACAAGCGGCGCGCCCACCCGGGCGGCGCGGTCCTCGATCACCTCCAGCGCGTCCTCCCGCTGCGGGCCCACGACGCAGGGCACCCCGCGCTTGAGGATGCCGGCCTTCTCTCCGGCGATCTCGGGCAGGGTCTCGCCCAGGAATTGCTGATGATCGAACGAGACCGGCGTGATCACGCACAGGGCGGGTCGGTCGATCACGTTGGTGGCGTCCAGCCGCCCGCCCAGCCCCACCTCCAGCAACAGCCAGTCGGCAGGCGCGCGGGCAAAGGCGACGAAGGCCGCGCAGGTGGTGATCTCGAAATAGGTGATGGGCTCGGTCCCGTTGGCGGCGACGCATTCGTCCAGCACCGCCGACAGATGCGCCTCGGCGATCAGGGCGCCGCCGAGGCGGATGCGCTCGTGAAAGCGAGCCAGATGGGGCGAGGTATAGGCATGCACATCCGCCCCCGTCGCCTCCAGCCCGGCGCGCAGCATCGCCAGGGTGGAGCCCTTGCCGTTGGTGCCCGCGATGTGGATCACCGGGGGCACCGCCCGCTCGGGATGGCCCAGCGCCGCCAGCAGCCGGTGCATCCGGCCAAGCGTCAGGTCGATCACCTTGGGATGAAGCGACATCATGCGCGCCAGAAGCGCGTCGCTGGCAGCCTGAGTCACGCCCCGGGCGCTCCCCCTTGCGGTTTCGCGCCGGTCTTGCCGGCCCCGGCCTTCCCGGCCTCGGGCGCGGCCTCGGCGGGCTCGGCGACGGGGCCGGGGGCGGGCAGGTCGCCGCGAATGGGCGGGGGCGATCCGGTCAGCATGGCGACGATGGAGATCAGCTCGTCGCGCATCCTGCCGCGATGGGTCACCCGGTCGAGCATCCCGTGATCGAGGAGGTATTCGGCGCGCTGGAACCCCTCGGGCAGTTTTTCGCGGATGGTCTGTTCGATCACGCGCGGCCCGGCAAAGCAGATCAGGGCGTTGGGCTCGGCGATCTGCACGTCGCCCAGCATGGCATAGGAGGCCGTCACCCCGCCGGTGGTGGGATGGGTCAGCACCACGATATAGGGCAGCCCGGCCTCCTTGAGCATCTGCAGCGCGACAATGGTGCGCGGCATCTGCATCAGGCTGAGGATGCCCTCCTGCATGCGCGCGCCGCCCGCGGCCGAGAACAGGATCAGGGGGCATTTCGCCTTTGTCGCCCGGCGGGCGGCGGCGATGATCGCATTGCCCACATACATGCCCATCGATCCGCCCATGAACGAGAAATCCTGCGCGGCGGCGACGATCTCCAGCCGGCCCATGCGGCCATGGGCGACCAGCATCGCCTCGGCCTCGCCGGTGTCCTTCTGGGCGGTGCGCAGCCGGTCGGGATAACGCTTCTGGTCGCGGAACTGGAGCGGGTCGGCCAGCGGCTTGTCCACCGCCACCTCGGCAAAGACACCCCCGTCGAACAGCGCCTCGAAGCGGCGGCGCGGCGCGATATGCATGTGGTGATCGCAGGAGGGGCAGACGTTGAGATTGTCGGCAAGTTCCCGGTGAAACAGGATGGTCCCGCATTCGGGGCATTTGGTCCACAGGTTCTCGGGCACTTCCCGGCGCGAGAAGAGCGAGTTGATCTTGGGACGGACGTAGTTCGAGATCCAGTTCATGCGGGTCTGCTGCCCCCCGATGCGCGCCGCGCCTAGATAGAGCCGGGGGGCGGCGATTGCAATTCCCTCGCAGCCCCGGCATCGGCCGCCCCCCCCGGGGCCCGGGCCCCCCCCCCCCCCCCCCCCCCCCCCCCCCCGCGCCCGCCCCCCCCGCCCCCCCGCCCCCCCCCCCCCCCC
>JAFIEC010000123.1 GCA_020832725.1 Paracoccaceae bacterium
GCTTTCGAGGACGGCCTCCTGCAGGGCGGGGCTGTCGCGCAACAGGCGGAGGAAACGATCCTCGTCCAGGGTCAGAAGCGCGCAATGACCGATCGCCGTCACCTGGGTGCGCATCCGCCGGGGTGCCAGCATCACCAGCTGGCCGAACATGTCGCCGCGCCCGATGCGCTGTTTCTGCCCTGCGGTCTCGACCTCCGCCGCCCCCGAGGCGATGAAGGTGACCTGGCGCGGATTCTCGCCCCGGCGCAGCAACACCTCGCCCGGCGCTGCGCTCCGGCCCACCAGGGCGCGCGCAAGCCTTTTCCGCGTGCCTGCGTCGAGATCGGCAAAGAGGGGCACCTGCGCAATCAGTTCCCCGCGTGCCACCGCCAGATCCAGCCTCGGGCGGCGCTCCACCGCCGCGCGCTCGCGCGCGATGCGGCGCAGCAGCCGGGCGTGCAGCTCCCGGCCGATCAGCCCATCCGCCAGAAGCGCATCGTATTCCCGTTCCTCCAGCCGCAGCGCGGTGCGCCGCAGATAGCGCCGTTCCAGCTCGCCGGCATAGCCCGGGAACTGCAGCCGCAATCCCTCCAGCGCGGCATCCTGCTGCGCTTCGCGGCGGCGCAGCAACTCCTGCAGCAGGTCCGAGACCCGCTTGCCGTGGATGCGCCGGATCTTGTCCGAGATATGGGAATGCAGGTCGCGCAGGATCAGGCGCTGGGTCAGCAGGATTTCGAACCTGTCGGCGGTGATCCGCGCCAGCGGGCCCGACAGGCCCAGCCGGTTGTGCAGCACCAGCGCCAGCCGTGTCCAGCCATCGCGGCCCAGCGCGCGGCGCGCCGAGGCGCGGTATTCCGCCCGCCCCCCCGCCCGTGTCCGCTCGATCAGCCGATCGGCATCCGAGAGCATCCGCTCCACCAGCCGCGACGAGATCAGCTGTGCGCGGAACCCCTCGATGATCATGTCGCGCTCCCGTCCGGCCAGCGCCACAAGGCCGAGCGTCACCCTGTCACGGTCAAGCACCTCCTCGGCCTCGCGGGCCTGCTCGCGCGCCGCCTCCAGCCGCTCGCCGAAACGCTTGGCCTCGCCGCGCACGATCTCACGCTCCAGCCCGTGGCCGCGGGCGCGTTCGCCCACCTCCTCGCGCACGTTCTGAAGCGCCAGCGCGATCACCTGATTGGCCAGCGCCTGATCCAGCGGCGACAGCCGGTCGAGGCCCAGCCGCGCGATCATCCAGCGCAGGGTGGTGCCCTGCACCAGCAGCGTGAACAGCGTGAAGCCCGTCGCGAGGATCCCCACCTCGCGCTTGATCTCGGGCGGGACGGCGGCGCTCTCGGTCACGGCGAGCGCCAGCGCAAGCGTCACCGCTCCGCGCAGCCCCCCCCACAGCAGTGCCACCCGATAGGGCCCCTCGACCGGTGTGGACAGCCGCACCCGCGACAGGGCCGGCAACACACCCCACAGCACGATCGCGCGGGCCGCCACTGCGGCGACCGTCACCACCGCGATGCCCACCATGTCGGACAGTTGCAGATCGCCCAGCAGGCGCGGGATCAGCAGGGCCGCCAGGACGAAGACCAGCGCCCCCGCCCAATGGGCAAGGATATCCCAGACCTCGCGCAGGTAGCTCCAGCTTGCCGGTGTCATCCGCCCCGGCCCCAGCAGGTTGAGCGTTCCGCCCGCCACGACCACGGCGACCACGCCCGACACGCCAAGTCCCCGTTCGGCCGCGATATAGGTGATGTAGGGAAGCGCCACGCTGAGCGTCACCTGTGCCATCGGGTGACGCGGCAGAAAGGCGATCAGCGCCAAGCCCGCCCGCGCCACCACCCACCCCAGCGCCGCACCGCCCAGCAGAAGCACCGGAAAACGGCCGAGCGCCTCGCCCCAGGTCGGATCGGGCACGCCCGCCATCACGATTGTCAGGAACAGGCCGAACAGCGCGATGGCGGCGGCGTCGTTCAGCAGGCTTTCGCCCTCGACGATCCGGGTGAGCCGGGCGGGTGCCTGGATCGAGCGGAAGATGCCGACCACCGCCGAGGGATCGGTGGTGGAGACGATGGCCCCCACCAGCAGGCAGGCCGCCAGCGGCAGCGTCGTGAACGGGGCCAGCGCAAAACCAACCGCCAGGGTAGCCACCACCACCGCCAGCACCGCCATCAGCAGAACCGGCACCGCATCGTCGAAAAGCCGCCGCAGGTTCAGCCCCAGCGCCACCTGAAACAACAGCGTCGGCAGGAAGATGTAGAGGAAGGCATTGGCCCGGATCGGCACTTCGAGCAGCGCCGCGAAACCCGGATCGATCTGCACGCCCAGCGCACCCCCCGCCAGCGCCACCGCCGCAATGCCCAGCGCCGTGCCGAAGGTCGCCAGAAGCACGGTGAACGGCAGCCGCAACCGCTCGGCCAGCGGCTCTGACAGCGCGATGAGCAGAAACAGCGCCGCGATCGCAGCGACAACGACAATGATGGTCATGTCGTGATGATAGGGTCTCGATGGGCTATTGGCTAGCGGCTGCACGGGCCACATGTGCCCCAAAGCCGTGGAATGGGGGCACTTTTCCGTGCCCGGCCAGCCCCCCGACACCGGGGCGCGCCGTCACGCTCAGATCGGCGCGGCCCGGCCGAAAAGATAGCCCTGGGCCAGCGGGCATCCGATATCGCGCAGGAAGGCGCGCTGGGACTCGGTCTCGACACCCTCGACAATCAGCACCTGACCCAGATCGCGGGTCAGCGCGACCATGGCCGCCAGCACCCGGGCATGGCGCGGATCGGGCAGGCCGCCGACGAAATGACCATCCAGCTTGACGTAATCGGCGGGGATGTGCAGCAGATAGCCAAGGCTGGCCTGTCCCGCACCGAAATCATCCACCGCCAGCGAGAACCCCTCTCGGCGCAGGCGGTCGAGACGGGCGTATTGCGCCTCTTCCCGGATCACTCCCGCCTCGGTGATCTCGAACACGATGGCGGCGCGATCGGCGCGGTCGGGGACCTGCGCCAGGATGGCCTCGATCGCGCCGTCGGTCGCGAATTGCTCGGGCGAGAGGTTCACGCTCAGCCGGTCGGGCAGGCCTTTCGCGCGCAGACGCTCCCGCGCGTCAAGCGCCCCGGCGATGGCCGCGCGGCGCAACACATCGGCCGCCGCATTGCCGTCGGCCGCAGCCGAGGCGGTGGCCGCATCCACCATCCGCCCATCGGGCCCGCGCCAGCGCAACAGGCATTCGTGCATGACCACCTGCGCGGTGGCCGGGTTGACGATGGGCTGCAGGTGCATCCTCAGCCGCCCATCGCGGGCGGCGGCGACAATGGCCGACTGCATGCGCTTCAACGGTCCGGGCGGGCGCGGGCCGCCAGTCCGGTCGTGGAACGAGACGATACCGCCGCCCGCGCGCTTGGAGGCATACATCGCCATGTCCGCGAAATAGAGCACCGCGTCGGGGTCCGTCGCATCGGCGGGAAACAGCGAAACACCGACGCTCACGGTGCTGTCGGCCAACGGCGGCGGCCCGTCGGCGGC
>JAFIEC010000229.1 GCA_020832725.1 Paracoccaceae bacterium
CCGCCCGGGCCGGTGGATGCGGGCCTGGAGCCTGGCGGCGATCGTGTTCCTGATCGCGTTCAGCGAGGTGGGTGAATCCGTCCGTGATCCGGGCAAGTACTGGCGCAACAACCTGCTCGGCTCGCTGACGCTGGTCGAGGCGATGCTGGCCGCAGGATGCGGCGCGATGGTCTTTTCCTCGACCTGCGCCACCTACGGAGAGCATGACGGGGTGCTGCTGGATGAGAACACCCCCCAGCGCCCGGTCAATTCCTATGGTGCCTCCAAGCGCGCCATAGAAGAGATGCTGGATCATTTCGGTACTAGCCACGGGCTGCGCTCGGTCGTCTTCCGGTATTTCAACGTGGCCGGCGCCGACCCGGAGGGCGAGATCGGAGAAGCCCACGATCCGGAGACCCATCTCATTCCGGTGATGATCGAGGCGATCCGCGGATTGCGCCCCGGCCTGACCATTCACGGCACCGATTACGACACGCGCGATGGCACCTGCATCCGCGACTATGTGCACGTCATGGACCTGGTGGAGGCCCATGTCGCGGGCCTGCGCCACCTGCTGGCCGGGGGGGCGTCGCGGGTCTTCAATCTGGGCACCGGGCGCGGTTTTTCGGTGCGCGAGGTGATCGATCACGCAAGGCGCGTCACCAACCTGCCCGTCCCGGCAAGCGAGGGCCCGCGCCGTGCGGGCGATTGCGCGGTCCTGGTCAGCGGCAGCCACCGCGCGGAGGCCGAACTTGGCTGGCGGCCCGAGCGCTCGAGCATGGAGCAGATGATCGCGGATGCCTGGGCCTGGCACACTCGTGGCGCGCGGGATTGCTGAGGGCAAGCCGCTTGCCCTCGATCTCACCCGGCTCGTCTCGCGGGTGGGCAGGGGGCCCGATACCGGCATAGACCGCGTCGAGAGGGCCTATCTGCGCGCGGTTCTGGCGGGAACGGGCAAGGTTGCAGGCGCTGTGCGCGTGGGTCGGTCCGTCTACCTGCTGGACAGGGCCGGAATGGTGGCTCTCGCGGCCCGGCTGGAGGGCGATCAGCCCTGGGGTGCGCCCGGGATGCTGTCGCGGCTCGGCCTCCGGACCGGGAAGGGTGCCGCGGCGGCGGATGTCGCACGCCTTGCCTGCGCGGCCGGACGCCCCGTGGCCATGGCCGCGCGTCTGGCGGCCCTGCTCGGCGGGAGGGGGTGCTATCTGAACGTGGGCCACACCCATCTGGAGGATCCGTGGCTTCCGGCCCTGGGCCGGGCGGGACTGGGCCGGGCGGTGATGATCCACGACCTGATCCCGATCGAGCATCCGGAATGGAGTGGCGCGGGCGCGCCGGAGCGGTTCGGCGCGCGGCTGGCCGCAGCGCTGGGCCATGCCGATCTGCTGGTGACGAATTCCCGCGATACCGCAGGCAAGGTCGCGGCGCAGCTGGCACGGGCGGGTCGGCGCGTGCCGGTGCTGGCGGCCGCCCTGGGGCTGGAGCCCCTGCCCCGTCTGCAAACCCCCTCGCCGCTTCTTGCCCCCGGGGTGCCGGCCTTCATGACGCTGGGCACCATCGAGCCGCGCAAGAACCACGCCCTGCTGTTCCAGGCATGGGAGATCATGGCCGCCGACAGGATGCTGCCCGTCCTGCCGCATCTGCATCTGGTGGGACGCCGTGGCTGGGCCGGGCCCGAGGTGACGGGCTGGCTTGATCGATCACCGCTGATGGGGGCCTGCGTCTTCGAGCATGGCGGCCTCGATGACAGGGCCGCCATGAGCCTGCTGGCGGGGGCGCGGGCGCTGCTGTTTCCCAGCCGGGCCGAGGGCTTTGGCCTGCCCGTGCAGGAGGCGGCGCGCCTTGGTGTGCCAGTGATCTGTTCCCCCCTGCCCGCGCTGCGGGAATCGCTTGGAGACAAGGCGCTTTACCTTGAACCCGACGACGCGTATCCTTGGGTCGAGGCGATAACGAGGATGGCGTCGGCGTCGGACCGGCCCCCCGCATCGGGCAGAGAAACACCCTCCGGTCGTTCCCACGGCTGGGAGGACCATTTCCGCAAGGTGCTTCCGGCATTGCCCGGAGGGGTTGATCCCGCCGAGTATACCGCGACATGCCATGGCGCGGGGGCGGACGAATGAGTATGCGCACGCTTCTGGAACGATACGGCCTGCGCTGGGAGCGTCGGCGCAAGCGGTTTCGGGCCTTTCGCAAGCGTCGGGAACTGTCCTGCGTCATCGACAGGACCGCAGGGATCGACAGGGATGCCGTCCTTGTCTTCTGCACCGTGCATGACGAGCGCATCCGCCTGCCGTTCTTCCTCGAATATTACCGGCGCATGGGTGTCGGGCATTTCTTCTTCGTCGAGAATGCCTCCACCGACGGCACCCGCGAATACCTCGCCGATCAGCCGGACGTGTCGCTGTGGACCACATCGGCCAGCTACAAGCGGGCGAAATTCGGGATGGACTGGCTCAACGGGCTGCTCTCGCGCCATGCCCATGGGCGCTGGGCCCTGGTGGTGGATGCAGACGAATTCCTGATCTACCCCTTCTGCGATACGCGCCCCATCAACGCCCTGACCGACTGGCTGGATGCCAGCGCAATCAAGTCCTTCAGCGCGATGCTTCTGGACATGTATCCGCGCGGGCCGATCGACACGGCGCTCTACAACGAGGGGCAGGACCCTCTCGAGGTGACGCCCTGGTTCGACAGCGGCAATTACACGATCAGCCGCAACTGGCGCTATGGCAACCTGTGGATCCAGGGCGGACCGCGGGCGCGGGCCTTCTTTTCCGAAAGCCCCGAGCGGGCACCGGCGCTCAACAAGGTGCCTCTGGTGAAGTGGCACCGCAGCTATGCCTACATCAGTTCCACCCATACGCTTCTGCCGCGCGGGCTGAACAACGTCTACGATGCCTGGGGCGGCGAGAAGACATCGGGGCTGCTGTTGCACACGAAGTTCATGCATACGCTGGTCGACAAGTCCGCCCGGGAGATGACGCGGCGGCAGCATTATGCGAACAGTCACGAATACCGTGCCTATCATTCCGGTCTGGAGAAGCAGCCTGACCTGTGGTGCGAGGCCTCGGAACGTTACATCAACTGGCGTCAGCTCGAAATCCTCGGGCTGATGTCAAAGGGGAACTGGGCCTGAGATGCGGATCGGCTTTGTCATGCTGGTGCATCAGGCACTTGACCGGGCGGCGCAGGTGGCACGCTACTGGGCCGAGCGGGGCTGCCCCGTGGTGATCCATGTCGACCAATCCGTGCGCGCCTCCGAGAATGCGCGGCTGCGCGGCCTGCTGGGCGATCTGGCCGACCGCATCCGGTTCTGCGAGCGCTATCGTTGCGAATGGGGCATGTTCTCCATCGTCAAGGCCGCGCTCAAGGGCTCCGAGCTGATGCTGGCCAGCTTTCCGGATGTGGAGCGGGTGTATCTGGCCAGTGGCTCGTGCATGCCGCTCCGCCCGGTCGAGGAGCTTGCCGCCTATCTCGACCGTCACCCCGACACCGACTTCATCGAGTCGGTCCGCACCGAGGACGTGCGCTGGGCCGTTGGCGGGCTGGATCACGAACGCTTCACGCTGTATTTCCCGGTGTCCTGGCGCCGTCACCGCTGGCTCTTCGACAGGCTTGTCAGCCTCCAGCGGCGCATGGGTATCTCGCGCCAGTTGCCAAGGAGGCTGGCGCCGCATCTGGGTTCGCAATGGTGGTGCCTTACCCGCGAAACGCTGACGCGGATCCTGCAGGATCCTGACCGGCGCCGATACGAAGCCTATTTCCGCTATGTCTGGATTCCGGATGAATCCTATTTCCAGTCGCTGGTTCGGCTGCATTCCGACCGGATCGACAGCCGGTCGCTGACCCTGTCGAAGTTCGACTTTCAGGGAAAACCGCACGTCTTCTATGACGATCACCTGCAGCTTCTGCGGCGGTCGGACTGTTTTCTTGCCCGCAAGATCTGGCCCGAGGCCGAACGCCTCTATGGTCATTTCCTGTCGCGGGAGCAGGCCTTGCAGCAAAGGGCCGAACCCAATCCCGCCCGTATCGACAGGCTTTTCGCCCGCGCCACCGAACAGCGCACACGCGGCCGCCCCGGCCTTTACAGTCAGAGCCGCTATCCCCTGCCCGGCCGCGAAAACGGCAAGACCGCGGGGCCCTATTCGGTGTTCGAGGGGTTTTCGGCCCTGTTCGAAGGGTTCGAGACCTGGCTCGGGCGCCACCT
>JAFIEC010000233.1 GCA_020832725.1 Paracoccaceae bacterium
GTCGAGGGACGCCAGCACCGCCGCGAGCACGGCATCGGCCGTGGTGTCGGAATGCAGGGCCGCAGCGCCAGCGGGAACCGCAGTGATCTGTCGCGTCAGGGTTCGTCCTCCTGTCAGGGCCGCGCGGCTGTGCGCGGCCGATATGGCGATGCTCTGCCTCGCCTGTTCAACATAGCAAGCTCCCCGCCTGTTCTCAACCGGGTGCTGCGACGTCAGGCACGCACAAGGCGCTCGTAGCTTTCGGCGATCTCCCGGGTCAGCGCGCCCACCTCGAAACGCCACGGTCCGATTTCGCCCACGGGGGTGACCTCGGCCGCGGTGCCGGTCAGCCAGCACTGCTCGAACCCTTCAAGCTCCTCGGGCATGATGTGGCGCTCGTGCACGCTCACGCCACGCTCCTTCAGCAGCTCGATGACCGTCTGACGGGTGATCCCGTTCAGAAAACAATCGGGCAGCGGGGTATGCACCTCTCCGTCCCTGACGAAGAAGACATTGGCCCCCGTCGCCTCGGCCACATAGCCGCGATAGTCGAGCATCAACGCATCCGAACAGCCCTTTGCCTCGGCAGCGTGCTTGGACATGGTGCAGATCATGTAGAGGCCCGCAGCCTTGGCATGGCTGGGGATGGTCTCCGGCGAGGGGCGGCGCCATGCCGACAGGTCGAGCCGCGCGCCCTTGGTCTTGGCGTCGCCGTAATAGGCCCCCCATTCCCATGCCGCCACCGCCAGCCGCACCGGGTTCCGGGCCGAGGCGACACCCATGTCTTCGCCCGAACCGCGCCAGGCGACCGCGCGCACATAGGCATCCGACAGGCCCGATGCGTGCATCACCTGTTCCTTTGCGGCCTCGATCTGGTCGACGCTCCACGGAATGGTCACGTCGATCGCCCTGCCCGAGGCCAGCAGCCGCTCGGAATGATCGCGGCTGCGAAAGATGCGCCCGCCATAGGCCCGCTCTCCCTCGAAGACCGAAGAGCCGTAATGGAGCGCATGGGTCAGCACATGCACCTTCGCATCGCGCCAGGGCACCAGTTGCCCGTCCATCCAGATCACTCCGTCGCGATCGTCATAGGCACCGCCCATGGCCCTGTCCCTTCTGTCCCGGCCGCCGCAGCGGCTGTTCGTGCTGCCCGATGGGGCACATTTTCCGATTGTTGCGTGAATTACGTCCGGTGCGGATATAATCTTGCGCAAAACCCGGCGGGAGCTAACATTTGATTCTTGGAAAGTCAACAAGGCTGCCATAAAATCGGACAAGGCGAAGGGAGGCAGCCATGCAGGACGGCGGCACGACAGGGGGCGGGGAGAACCTGCTGTTCCTGACCGACGAGCAATTGCGCAAGGGCATCGAGGCGATGTTCTTCGCCTACCGCGGATTCACCGCCGACCCCGACCGGATTCTGGCCGAGCACGGCTATGGGCGGGCCCATCATCGCGCGCTGCACTTCATCAACCGGGTGCCCGGGACAACGGTCAGCAACCTGCTGGATATCCTTGGTGTCACCAAGCAATCTCTGAACCGGGTGCTGCGCACGCTGGTGGAGGACGGGTTGGTGGACAGCCGGGTGGGCGCGCGTGACCGGCGCGAGCGCCAGCTGACCCTGACCGAGCCGGGGCGCGTGCTGGAGCGGGCGTTGTCAGAGGCACAGCGGGCGCGGATGCGGGCGGCCTATCGCGCCGCCGGGCCACAGGCGGTGGCGGGGTTCCGGCAGGTTCTTGAGGCGATGATGGACGAGGGCCAGCGCCGCGCCTTCTCCGGGCTGAGGGAGGGCGGCTGATGCACGAGGGGCCGCGGAGAGAGGCGCATCTTCTGGTCGTGGACGATGACGAGCGCATCCGCACCCTTCTGCGCAGCTATCTCGTGCGCCAGGGCTATCTGGCCACTGCGGCGCGCGATGCGGCCCATGCCCGCCGCCTGCTGGCGGGGCTGGAGTTCGATCTCATCGTGCTCGATGTGATGATGCCGGGCGAGGACGGGATCAGCCTGATCCGCGCCCTGCGGCAGGACCTGTCCACACCGATCCTGCTGCTGACCGCCAAGGGCGAGGCATCCGACCGGATCGCCGGGCTGGAGGCAGGTGCCGACGACTATCTTGCCAAGCCGTTCGAGCCAAAGGAACTTGTCCTGCGGATCGCGGCCATCCTGCGCCGTCAGCCCCGGGCCGAGCCGGGAGCGGGCCTGCCCAAGATGCTGAGCCTCGGCACGGTGCGCTATGACGTGACCCGGGGCGAATTATGGCGGGGCACCGAGTCGGTGCGGCTGACCTCGACCGAGGCTGCACTCATGCGCCTGTTCGCAGCCCGGGTGGGCGCGCCCATCTCCCGGCAGAAGCTGGTGGAGGATCTGGGCCGCGACCGCGGCCAGGCCCAGGAGCGCGCGGTCGATGTCCAGATCACCCGCCTGCGCCGCAAGCTCGAGGACGACCCTCGCCGCCCCCGCTATCTGCAGACCGTGCGCGGCGAAGGCTACATGCTGGTGGCGGACTGAGACGGGGCAACGGTCTGCGGCTGCTCAGGGTCTGCGTGCCGGCCTGTGGCCGGACCGGGTCTGCGTGCCGGCCTGTGGCCGGTCAGGGCATCAGCAAACCGCCGTTCACATGCAAGATCTGGCCGGTCATGTATCCCGAGGCGGGCCCCAGCAGAAACAGCATCGGCCCGACCACATCCCCGGGCATGGCCATGCGGCCCAGCGGCACCGTGGCCAGATAGGCGGCGCGGTCGATGTTGGTGTCGCGCACAGGCCTGCCGGTGCCGCCGCGCAGAAACGCGGTATCGACGGCGCCCGGGGCCACCGCATTGACGCGCAGGCGCGGCGCAGTCTCTGTGGCCAGCAGCCGTGTCAGCGCCAGAACCCCCGCCTTGGCCGCGGCATAGGGCCCGTATCCCGGCGCAGGCTTCTGCGCGAGGCCCGACGATACCAGAACGACCGACCCGCCATCCGCCATGTGCGGCAGCGCCGCCCGCACGCTGAGATACGTCGAGGTGAGATTGCCGCGCAGAACCTCGTCGAAGATTTCGGGCGCGGTGTCGGCCAGGGCCGCGCGCGGCGCGGTAAAGCCCGCAAGGCATACCAGCCCGTCGATCAGCCCGGGCGAGAGCCGGGCAAACGCCGCCTCGAGCGTTGCGGGATCGGTGGCATCCACGGGCAGGCATGTCACGCCTTCGGGGGCTTCCCAGGCCTCCAGAGACGCCGGAAGATCAAGCGCGGCCACCCTGGCCCCGCCGGCATGCAGGGCCGCGACAAGGGCCCGGCCGATACCCCCCGCCGCCCCGATCACCGCGATTCGCGCATTCTGCGCCGGGCCAAGCTGAAACGGGTCCGTCGCGGCTTGAGAAGCTGTCGTCATGGGGATTGATCCGCGTTTTGCCACCGGGCCGGGATGCCACGGCGGGTGCCGGGCACCCCCCGGAGAAGGGAAGAGCGCCCGCAGGTTGTCCGGTTTTGCAGACAAGGTCAAACCCTTGGGCGTCAACCGGGCCGATCCGGCCGCCGATCGCAGACGCGCAATATCCGTGCTTGCCTGAAACAGGGTACTTGTTTTAGTTTTAAGACAGGTGCAGCCTTTCTCACCGGACCACGCCGAACGATCGGCCCCGGGCCATGCCGGGCCAGCCACGCCAGACACCCCGCAAATGGGTGCAACACAGGGAGATAAAGACCATGCGACCCGTCAGACTTGCCGCGATGCTTGCCGCCTCGGTGCTTGCCTTCGCCACCACAGCGCCGGTCAGCGCCCAGACGATGATCCGCGTTGCCTCGTTCACACCCGAAGGGGCGGTGGGCGTGCGCTTCGTGATGAAGCCGTGGATGGAGGCCGTTCAGGAAGAGCTGGGCGACCGCGTCAACATGGTCCCGTTCTGGGGTGGCGCGCTGGGCCCCAACCCGTTCGACCAGTTCGACCTCGTACGCTCGGGCGTTGTCGACGTGGCCTGGGTTCTGTCGGGCTATACGCCGGGCCAGTTCCCCCAGATCGACATCACCGAGCTGCCGTTCGGTGTCGCCAGCGGCGAGGAAGCCTCTGTCGTGGGTTGGCGCCTGCTGCAGGAAGGGCTGGTGGACGGGCTTGACGATGTCCATGTCCTGACCTTCTGGACCCCGGACATCACCAACATCCACCTGCGCGCCCCGATCGAGGGTCTGGGCAACCTGCGCGGCACGGCGCTGCGCACGGCGGGTTCCACACAGGCGATGTTCGTCGAATCCATCGGTGCCGCACCGCAGGTCCTCGGCTCGGTCGAGGCCAACGAGGCGATGGGCCGCGGCACCATCAACGGACAGCTTCAGGGCTGGACCGGCATGAACACCTTTGGCGGCTTTGCCGTGTCGGATGTGTCCTATCGCGTGCCCCTGGGCGCCTCCGCCTTCTTCATGTTCATGAACAAGGATCTGTGGGACAGCCTCGATGCCGATGTGCAGGAAGTGATGATGCGCCACGGCGGCGAGGCGCTGGCCCGGTCGGGCGGGCTTGCCTATGACCAGCTGACGCTGGACATCATCGAGCGGCGCAAGGGCGAGGGTCACACCGTGATCGATCCCAGCGAGGAAGCCCTTGACGCCTACCGCGAGGCCGCAGCGCCGATCTATGACGCATGGAAGGCCAACACGCCGAACGGCCCCGAAGTCTTTGCGGCGTTCCAGCGGCTGCTCGAGGAATACCGCGCGGAGAACTGATCCTCCGGCCGCGCGCCGGGGGGGGCCCCCCCCCCGCGCCCCCCACCCCGGCCCCCCCCCACCCCCCCGCCCCCCCGGCCGCCCCCCCCCAC
>JAFIEC010000235.1 GCA_020832725.1 Paracoccaceae bacterium
CATTCCCAAGAGCGCCGTGGGCATGGGCTCCTGCACCGCAGGCGGGGCCTATGTGCCTTAGATGTCGGATGTTGCGATCATCGTGCGCAATCAGGGCACGATCTTCCTTGCGGGCCCCCCGCTTGTAAAGGCGGCCACCGGCGAGATCGTCAGCGCCGAGGATCTGGGCGGAGGCGAGGTGCATACCCGCGCCTCCGGCGTGGCCGATTATCTGGCCGAAGACGACGCCCATGCGCTGGCGCTGGCCCGGCGCGCGGTCAGCCATCTGAACCTGCGCCCGCCTCCGGGCCCCGCCCTCGTCAGCCCCGAGCCGCCCGCCCATGATCCCGAGGAGATCCTTGGCGTGGTGCCTGCGGATCTGCGCACCCCCTATGACATCCGCGAGGTGATCGCGCGGCTGGTGGACGGCTCCCGGCTGGACGAGTTCAAGCCGAGGTTCGGCGAGACGCTGGTGACGGGCTTTGCCCATATCGAGGGCATGCCCGTGGGGCTGGTCGCCAACAACGGGGTGCTGTTCTCGGAATCGGCCATCAAGGGCGCGCATTTCGTGGAACTCTGCTCGCAGCGGTGCATCCCGCTGGTGTTTCTGCAGAACATCACCGGCTTCATGGTGGGCCGGGCCTACGAGAACGAGGGTATCGCCCGGCACGGGGCCAAGATGGTGACCGCCGTCGCCACCACCGCAGTGCCCAAGATCACGGTGCTGGTGGGCGGCTCCTTCGGGGCGGGGAATTACGGCATGGCCGGGCGGGCCTATTCGCCGCGATTCCTGTGGACATGGCCCTCCAGCCGCATCTCGGTCATGGGCGGAGAGCAGGCGGCGGGTGTTCTGGCGACCGTCCGGCGCGATGCCATGGAGCGGGCAGGGCAAAGCTGGTCACCCGAGGAAGAGGCGGCCTTTCGCCGCCCCACCGAGGAGATGTTCGCCCGCCAGTCCCATCCGCTCTATGCCTCCGCCCGGCTGTGGGATGACGGGATCGTGGATCCTCGGCGCACCCGCGACGTGCTGGCGCTGTCGCTTCGTGCCGCACTCAACGCACCCATCGGCGAGACACGCTTTGGCGTGTTCCGGATGTGAGGGCGCGCCTCTCAACCCTTCGGCGGACGGGCACGCCGGGCGGGCCAGCCCTCGTCGCGTCCCGGACAGGCGCAGGCCAGCGTGATCCGGGGGCTGCCGGGGTCCATCCGGCTGCGCAGCCTGCTGGCCGGGGCCATGACCGCTTCGTGATCCGCTTCGGCATCCGCCAGCCGCAAGGCGCGTGCATGCAGGCCTCTGCCCGGCAAGGTTTCGGGCGGTCGCAATCCTCGGGGCAGAAGCGGGCCGTGATACATGGTGCTCAGCTCTTGTGCCGCCGCTGCTCGCGCAAGCCCGTCGCGCAGGCCCACCCGCGGCACGCCCGCCCGCGATTGCAGGAGGACGCATGCTCCGACGCATCCTGATCGCCAACCGCGGCGAGATCGCGTGCCGCATCATCATGACCTGCCGAAAGCTGGGGGTGGAGACCGTCGCCGTCTTCTCCGAGGCTGATGCCGGCGCGCTGCATGTGGCCATGGCGGACCGGGCGCTGCTCATCGGAGGCCCACGCCCGGCCGACAGCTACCTGCGCGGGGACGCCCTCATCGAGGCGGCGCTGGCCTCGGGGGCTGAGGCCATCCATCCCGGCTATGGCTTCCTGTCCGAGAACCCCGATTTCGTCGAGGCGGTGGAAGCGTCGGGTCTGGTCTTCATCGGACCGTCGGCGGGGGCGATCCGCGCCATGGGGCTCAAGGATGCGGCAAAGGCCCTGATGCACGAGGCAGGCGTACCCGTCGTGCCCGGCTATCACGGTGCCAACCAGGATCCGGACCACCTGGCGGGCGCGGCCGAGGCGATCGGCTGGCCGGTCCTCATCAAGGCGGTCGCGGGCGGCGGCGGCAAGGGCATGCGTCTGGTGGAGCGCGCGGCGGATTTTCCCGCCGCACTCGAAGCGGCCCGGGGCGAGGCGCGCACCGCCTTTGGCAACGACGCCGTGCTGGTGGAGAAGTTCGTGGCCAAGCCCCGCCACATCGAGGTGCAGGTCTTTGGCGACGGGCAGGACGCGCTGCATCTGTTCGAGCGCGACTGCTCGCTTCAGCGCCGCCACCAGAAGGTGATCGAGGAAGCCCCGGCCCCCGGCATGCCTCCCGGCATGCGCAAGGCGATGGGGGCAGCCGCGGTGCGGGCGGCCCGCGCCATCGGCTACAGCGGTGCGGGTACGGTGGAGTTCATCGTGGACGCATCCCAGGGGCTGCGCGAGGATCGGTTCTGGTTCATGGAGATGAACACCCGCCTGCAGGTGGAACACCCGGTGACCGAGGCGATCACCGGCATCGACCTTGTGGAATGGCAATTGCGCATCGCCTCCGGAGAGTCGCTGCCCGCCCGGCAGGAGGATCTTGCCATCACGGGCCATGCCTTCGAGGCCCGTCTTTATGCCGAGGATGTGGCCGCAGGCTTTCTGCCTGCGACGGGACGGCTGGCGCATCTGGCCTTTCCGCCGGGCGTTCGGGCGGATGCGGGGGTGCGCAGCGGCGATGTGATCAGCCCCTGGTATGATCCGATGATCGCCAAGATCGTCGTGCACGGCCCCAATCGCGCCACGGCCCTGCGCCGGCTGCACGACGCGCTGATGCGGACAGAGGCTGCGGGCACGGTGACCAACCTCGCCTTTCTGAGGCGCCTTGCCGGGCATCGGGATTTCGTCGCGGGTGACGTGGATACCGGGCTGATCGCACGCGACCTCGAACATCTGGCATCTCCGGAGGCCCCGGCACAAGAGGCGCTGGCGGCCGCGGCGCTGGCGGCGGCAGGCCTGTGGGATGGCGGCACGGGCGCGCAGGCAGGCTTTGCCCTCTGGGAGCCGGTCTGGCACCGGCAGGAGCTTGTGCGGCCGGACGGCGCTCCGGTGGCTGTCCGCCTCGCTCTGGACGGGCCGGACCGCGCCCGCCTCTGCCCGGGTGAGGGCGCGGAGCTGGCCGCCTTGCGGCTGCCGGGCAAGGGCTGGCGGATCGGCGCGCGGGTCTTTCGCACGGCCCCGGTGGTGGAGCGGGGGGTTGTCCATGTTCCGGGCGAGGGCGGGGGCAGCTTCGGGCTGCCCGATGCGCTGGCGCGCGGTGCACAGGCGGGCCCCGGCGCAGATGTCGCGCTGGCTCCCATGCCGGGAATGGTCAAGGCCGTGTTCGTCGCCCCCGGTGATGCGGTCGCGGCGGGGGAACGGCTCGCCATCCTGGAGGCGATGAAGATGGAGCACACGCTGGCCGCCGCGCGCGCGGGCGTGGTGGCCGAGGTTCTGGCGCGCGCCGGCGATCAGGTGGAGGCCGGTGCGGCCCTGGTGCGGCTGGTCCCCGAGGGCGAGGAGACCGCATGAGCGCCACCGACGCCCCCCTGAGGCTCTGGCATGCCGCGCAGTCGCGGTCGTTCCGGGTGCTGTGGTTTCTCCACGAGGCGGGCCTGCCCCACGAGGTGGAACGGGTGGCCTTCCTGGGCCGTGCGCTGCGTGACCCGGCCCACCTTGCCCGCTCGCCTGCGGGCCGGGTGCCGGCGCCGGAGGTGGATGGTCGGGTGATGTTCGAATCCGG
>JAFIEC010000239.1 GCA_020832725.1 Paracoccaceae bacterium
CTCAAGATAGGCCAGCAGGTTGGGCGCGGTGATATCGAACCCGGCCTTGCGCGCCCACAGCCCGCAATGGGCCAGCAGGATGTCGGGCACCGTCATCATCTCTCCCATCAGGAACGGCCCCTCGCCCAGGCGATCGGCCACCCCCTGCTGGGATCGGGCGAATTCCCAGCGCAGAGGCGTCTTGATCGCGCCGACACGCATTTCCTCGGGCAGGATGAAGCTGTGGCGCGCCGCCGTCCACAGACAGGCATCGATCTCGTCCAGCAGCAGATGTGTCAGGCCGTCCTGCCGCGCCCGGGCGATGGTACCGGCGGGATGCGTCATCTTGCCGTGCTTGTCGGCCAGATATTGCACGATAGCGGTGGAATCGGTGATGGGCACCCCTTCGTCCACCAGCACCGGCACCTTTCCCGACGGATTGAGGGCGACGACCTCGTCCGAGCGCGGCTTTGCGGCCACATGCTCGTAGGGCACGCCGAGTTCCTCCAGCATCCACAGAACCCGGAAAGCGCGCGAGCCCGGCGAACCGATCACCTTGTACATGTCACTTCCTTTCGTCTCGGGAGAGATGGGCAATCCGCATCAGGCAGCGCTCCACCAGCGCATGGGCGGGAAAGGGCCTGCTGCTGCGCAGGTCGAGATCGCAGTCGATCAGCAGGGCCAGCGCCTGTTCCGCCCGCGCACGCGGCAGCCGTCGCGCCTGCCGCAGGACCCGCTCGCGCCCGGGGCCCCAGACAGGCGGGCGCAGGGCCCCAACGCCTGCCTCGGCCCCGCCGGGATGCGATGCGGCGGCATGCAGCCTGCGCACATGGCGCTGGGCGGCAATGCACAGGGTCACCGGCGTGGTTCCCTGGGCCGCCAGCCGGCCCATCAGCGGGCCAAGCGCATGAGGCCGGCCCTCGAAGACCGCGTCCAGCACGTCATCAAGCGCCGCCTCGGTGCTGACCGGAGCGCAGGCAGCCACATCCTCGGGGCCCGCGGCCCCTTGCGCGCCCAGGCGATAGAGCGCCAGCTTGCCGGCGATCTGGCGCAACTCCGCCGGGTCGGTGGCCGCAGCGATCGCCAGGAGATCGCGCATTCCGGCCTCGTCCACCGGGCCCGTGCCCGCGCGGCGCAACTCTTCCTCCACCTCGGCGCGGCCGGGCGGATCGGAATAGACGGCCAGCGCCCGGGCCCGCCGATCCCCCTCGAACAGCTTGCGCAGCGCCGAGCGGGAAGGAAGCATCCCTGCCGTCACGACCAGTGTCGCATCCCCCTCGCGCCATTCCTGAAGCACCGTGGCCAGCAGAGGCGCAAGCGCATCGCCCGCATCCTCGACCAGCACGGCGCGTGGCCCGGCAAAGAACCCGGTGGCGCGCAGGGCATCGTTCACGGCGGCTGGGTCGCGCCGGGCCTCGGCTGCGGCGATCCGGGCGATTCGCATCTCGGCCTCGGCCTCCGGGCCCAGCCAGCCCTCAAGCAGGGCCGCACGGCGCATCGCCACCCGCATGACATCCTCTCCGAAGATCAGGATGCCGGGGCAGGCCGGGTCGCGCCGCGCAAGGAAGGTGCCGGCCTCGCGCGGGGCAAGCTTCATGGCACCAGCGCGCCCGAGCCCGCCGCCAGTTCCAGCCGGTCGGCGATCCGCTCCGCCAGCAGGCGTGCAAGGCGGGCGCGGGCATCGCGCTCGGCTGCGCGGGTGCCGAGGGTGGAGGCGGTGGCGGAATAGGCGGTGCTGGCTCTCACCACCCCCTCCAGCAGCGGAGTTTCCTCTCCGGGACGGCGCAGGGCAAAGCTGGCGCTGCCCTCGAGACGGATGCGCGAGATCATGGTACTGGCGGTCAGCTCCAGGGCCTCGGGCGCGATCTGCGGCACCACGGCCAGGGTCAGGGGCGCGCCCGACCCGGCCATCCCCAGCCGTGCCTCGAGCGCCTCGCCGGTCTCGAAGCCCAGCCGCGTCTCGGGCAGATCGAGCGCCACCGACCCGCGTAGCGCATGCGCCCCGCCGCCCGGCGCGTAAAGCGGCTGGAAGCCGCATCCCGCCAGCGCCACACCGGCCAGCGCCGCAAGGAAAACCCTGCGGGGGAGGCGGTCAGGCCACGACATTCACGATCCGCCCGGGCACCACGATCACCTTGCGCGGCGCCCGCCCCTCCAGATGGCGCGCCACGGCGTCCAGCGCCAGCGCGCGGGCCTCCACCTCCGCAGAGGGCAGATCGCGCGGCACCTCGATCTCTCCCCGCCGCTTGCCGTTGATCTGGACCGGAAGCACCAGCGTGTCGGTTTCCAGCATCGCCGGGTCGGCCACGGGCCAGGGAGCGGCGGCGACCAGCCCCTCGCCGCCCTGATGGGCCCAGATGTCCTCGGACAGATGCGGCGTCATCGGGGCCATGAGCTGCGCCAGCGTCATGATCGCCTGCCGCTGGACCGGCTGTGAGGCTTCGGACCGGGCCAGCACGTTGGTGAAGGCATAGAGCCGCGCGATGGCGGCGTTGAACCCGAAGGCGTCGATATGGGTGGTGACCTCGGCGATGGTCCGGTGCATGGCGCGCAGCAGGTCGTCATCGCCCGTTCCGGGGGCGTCGTGGTCCATGGCGGCGATCCGGTCGCACAGCATCCAGACCCGACCGAGATGGCGAAAGGCCGCCTCGGCCCCGGCGGCGGTCCATTCCACGTCGCGCTCGGGCGGGCTGTCGGAGAGCACGAACCAGCGCGCCGTATCCGCGCCGAAGCGCTCGATGATGTTCACCGGATCGACGACGTTCTTCTTGGACTTGGACATCTTGGCCGAGGGGATCACCTCCACCGGCGCGCCCGTCGCCCGGAGACGGGTACCGCCCTCGGTCGTCTCCACCTCCTCGGGCAGATGATAGACAGGTCGGCCGCGCCCGTCGCGGGTGCGATAGATCTCATGGGTCACCATCCCCTGCGTGAACAGCGCGGCAAAGGGCTCGCGGCTCTTTTCGGGCAGGTGGCCGGTGATGTGCATCGCCCGGGCAAAGAAGCGCGAGTAGAGCAGATGCAGGATCGCATGCTCGATCCCGCCGATATACTGGTCCACGTTCATCCAGTATTCGGCATCCTCGGCGACCGTGGGCGTGGGGGCACCCGGCGCGGTGAAGCGCGCGAAATACCACGAGCTGTCCACGAAGGTATCCATCGTGTCGGTCTCGCGCAGGGCCGCGCCGCCGCATTTCGGGCAGGTGCAGTTGCGCCATGTCGGGTGCCGGTCCAGCGGGTTGCCCGGCTGGTCGAAGGTCACATCCATCGGCAGGGCGACGGGGAGGTTCTCCTTCATCTCGGGGACCACGCCGCAGGTGGGGCAGTGGATCACCGGAATCGGGCAGCCCCAGTAGCGCTGCCGCGAGATGCCCCAGTCGCGCAGCCGGTAGCGGGTGACGCCCCGGCCCCAGCCCTCGGCCTCGGCGCGGTCGATCGTGGCCGCGATCGCCTCCTCGGCGGTGGCGGTCTCGGGCCAGCCCAGCCCGGCAAGCCAGAGCACCGGCTCGGATTTCGGGGGGACGAAGGCGGTGTTCTCCACAGGCGCGCCGTCCTTGCGGGCGACAAAGCAGTCGATCACCTCCAGCCCGTACTTGCGGGAGAAATCGAGGTCGCGCTGGTCATGGGCGGGGCAGCCGAAGATGGCCCCGGTGCCGTAATCCATCAGGATGAAATTGGCGATCCAGACCGGCAGCTCGCGTCCCGGCTCCAGCGGGTGGCGCACCCGGATGCCGGTGTCGATGCCTGTCTTGTCGGCCTTTTCCAGCGCCTCTTCGGAGGTGCCGCTGCGGCGGGCCTCGGCGCAGAAGGCGGCGATGGCGGGATTGCCCTCCAGCGCCCTTGCCAGCGGATGATCGGGAGAGATGGCGGCAAAGGTGGCCCCCATCAGCGTGTCGGGCCGGGTGCTGTAGACCTCCAGCCGCCCGAATCCCTCGGGCGCGCCGATCGTCTCGAAGCCGAACTCCAGCCCGCGCGAGCGGCCGATCCAGTTGGCCTGCATCAGGCGCACCCGCTCGGGCCAGTCCTTCATGTCCTCCAGCGCATCCAGCAACTCGCCCGCGAAATCCGAGATGCGGAAGGCCCATTGCTGGCGCTCCTGCCGCTCCACCGGCGCGCCCGAGCGCCAGCCCTTGCCGTCGATCACCTGCTCGTTGGCCAGCACCGTCATCTCCACCGGGTCCCAGTTGACCACGGCGGGCTTGCGATAGACCAGGCCTGCGTCGAGGAAGTCCAGAAACAGCGATTGCTGCAGCGCGTAATATTCGGGGTCGCAGGTGGCGAATTCGCGGCTCCAGTCGATGGACAGGCCCAGCGGCTTCATCTGGGCGCGCATGTCGGCGATGTTGGCATAGGTCCAGTCGGCGGGGTGGCCGCCCCGCTCCATCGCGGCATTCTCGGCGGGCAGGCCGAAGGCATCCCATCCCATCGGGTGCAGCACGTTGAAGCCGCGCGCCAACTTGTAGCGGGCCACCACGTCGCCCATCGTGTAATTGCGCACATGCCCCATGTGGATGCGCCCCGACGGATAGGGGAACATCTCCAGCACGTAATACTTGGGCCGGGTCTCGTCGCGCTCGGCCCGGAAAAGGCTGGCCTCGTCCCAGGCTTGCTGCCAGCGGGGTTCCAGGGTGGCGGGGTCGTATCGGGACATGGGCTACCTGCGACGGGATGCTGTTGCGGCCGGGCTGCCGGCGGGGCAGTCCAAGCACAAAGCCGCGGGCAGGTAAAGCCGCGCGCGTTCGACTAGAGGCGCGAATCCTGCACGCGCAGCTGCCGGGCGCGGGTGAGGATCGCATCCTCGATGCGGCGCACGGTCTCGGCGTTGGCGGGGCCGCCCCGGGTGACCAGCGCCACCCGCAGCGAACGGGCCTCGAGTGCGGGATCCTGCACATAGACCGTGGCGCGGTATTGCCGCGAGGTGCCGGGGGCCGTGCCCCAGCCCATCACGATGACGCCGGAAAACGGATCGGCGGCCTCGAT
>JAFIEC010000249.1 GCA_020832725.1 Paracoccaceae bacterium
AACCTTTGGGAGGGGTGGCGGGTATGGCGTCACCGACAGCCGGGGCCGGGAATGCGCCGGGCCCCCACTCAGGCGGGGACGGGTGCGCGCGGGGGCGCGGGGCGCATCCAATGCGCGCCCACGCCCCCTGACTGCTCAGAACTCGGACCAATCGGTGCCGGTCGGGGCGAAGTGCGGGCTGGCGGACGGGGTGCGGGCGCTTTCCTGGGCGGGTGCGGGCCCGGGCCAGGAGAGGACCGTGGCAAGCTGCGGATCGAGCGGCACTGCGGCGGCCCCCGCCACTACCCCCCCGCCGGCAACACCCACGCCGGTGCGGAACCCCGCAAGCGCCGTGGCCAGTTCCTCGGCCTTGGCGGTAAGCGAGGCAGCGGCGGCAGTGGTCTGCTCGGCCACGGCGGCGTTCTGCTGTGTGACCTGGTCGAGATGATTCACGCCGGAATTGATCTCGTCGAGGCCGGCGGCCTGTTCCGTGGCAGCGGCGGCGATGTCGCCCATGAGCGAGGAAACCTCCCCCGCCTTTGCAAGGATATCCTCGAGGCTGGAGCCCGTCCGGCCCACCAGCGACGAGCCGGTCTCCACCTGGGCGGCGCTTTCATGGATCAGCGCCTTGATCTCGCGGGCGCTTTCGGTGGCGCGCTGGGCGAGTCCGCGCACCTCGGAGGCGACCACGGCAAAGCCGCGCCCCGCCTCTCCGGCTCGCGCCGCCTCGACCCCCGCATTGAGAGCCAGCAGATTCGTCTGAAAGGCGATGTCGTCGATCACGCCGATGATCCGCGTGATCTGCGCCGACGACCGCTCGATCCCGGCCATGGCGGCCACGGCCTCGCGCACGATGGCGGTGCCCTGCTCGGCGACGGCACGGTTTTCCTGACTGGCACGCTCGGCCGTTTCGGCGCGGGCGGCGGTGGAGCGCACACTTTCGGTCAGCTCGTTGAGCGCAGCTGCCGATTGCTCCAGTGTCGCGGCCTGGGTCTCGGCCCGGCCGGAAAGCTCTCCGGAGGCAGAGGCGATCTCTCCGGCGCTGGTGCGTACGGCGGCCGCGACCTCTCCGATGCGGGCCATGGTGCCACTGAGGCGCTGGACGACCTGGTTGTAGGCCCCGCGGACGGCTTCGTATTCCGGGGGGAAAGGGTCTTCCGCAGGGCTGGTGATGGGGCTGGCGAGATCGCCGCGCGCGAGCCTCTCAAGGCCGGCGGAGATGTCGCCGACAACACGCCGCTGGCGTGCGGCCTCCTGTTCCTGGCGGGCATCCTCGGCCCGGGAGGCGGCCTCGGCCTCGGCGGCGAGGCGACGGCTCTCCAGCCCGCGCTCCCGCAACACCTCGAGGGCGCGGGCCATGGCCCCGATCTCGGTGTGCAGCTCAGCGCCGGGCACGGGTTCATCAAGCGTCCCCTCTGCCAGCCTGTCGATAGAGGCCGACAGACCGGATGTGGCACGGGTGACCGAGCGGGCAATGGCAAGGGCAATGATGAGGGCCGACAGCAGCGCCACGGCCGAGAGCACCAGTGTCAGGAGCTGCGTGGCATCGATCTGCCGGTCGGCCTCTTCGCCGAGGCGGGCCCGCGCGTCGATGGCGGCCTGCATCGCGCCCTCCACCGCAGCGACGAGGGGCGGGGCCGCGCCTTCGACCACCGCGCGGCTGTCACGGCGGGCGAGTTCGGCATCCCGGGCAGCTTCGGCGGCGGAGCGGAACGCCATCACCCCTTCGGCCTCGGCCCGTAGCGCGGCCCGCTCTTCGGGCAGGACGGCAGCGCGCGACAGCCGGTCCAGCGCGTCCAGCGTGGCGGCAAGGGGCGCATCGGCGGTGGCGAATTCCTCGACCGGCCAGCCATCCAGGAAGCGGTCGATCCGGACGCGGGTGACAAGAAACATCTCGCTGGCCCGCAGGGCATCATAAGCAAGATCGCGGGCGCCTCGTTCCTCCAGTGCGGTGTTGATCCGACCGATGCCGCGACGGTGGGCGATGCCGAGGCGGGTCACCTCGTCTCGTGTGGCGGCGGCGGCCTGCACCGCGGCGCGATACCCCGCAGCGGCAGCGGCGAAGGTCTGCGCCGCGTCGGCGATTCGGGCGGTATCGGCACCCTGCCCCTGCCGTCCGCTTTCGGAGACGAAGAGGCGCGCGGCCTCTGCGAAATGGGCCGCCGCCGCGTCCAGGGCCTCGCCCAGTTCAGCCGAGGGATCGGCCGAGAAATCCGCCAGGGCGAATTGCGCCAGGCGCATGGAATCGCGCAGTTCCGCCCCGTTCGCGCCCCGGGCGACGCCTTCGCGGTATTCGTCGAAATTGGCGTCCAGAAGTCGCTTGCTCTGGATGCCGGTGAGCGCGAGCGCCAGCAGCAGTGCAATCACCACGCCGAAGCCGCCGGCGACACGCGCGGCGATCGTGACCCTGTCGAGCATAAGCCCCTCCATCCGGTAAAGTCACAACCGGGTTAGGGCAAAAACCAGAACAAGAGATTGACGCGCACCCTCAGCACCGCGCGGCACGGATCGCACGCAGCATGGCGCGCAAGGCAGAGGCATGCCCCCAGCCATTCGCCTGATTGACGGTTCCCGCGAAGGTCAGGCCGCTATCGGGGTGGTGAAAGACAAAGGCACCGGTCTGACCCCAGAACCCCATGATGTCGCGCACCGGGTGCAGGGGCGACCAGAACCACGGCGTCCAGAGTTTCTCCAGCCCCATGCCGAACCAGAACTGTCCGGGCAGGAACAGCATGCGCCAGTCCTGCTGGCGCAGAAAGGCATCGATATCGAAGAAGCGCCCCGCAAAGAAGGCGCGGCCCATGGCCAGCAGATCGGTCGCGGTGGTCACGAGGCCGCCCTCGGCGGTGATCGAGGCCATGTAATGCGGAAGATGCACGACGCGCGGCCCGGCATGGATGGGCGCGGGACGGTCGTCGGCGGGATCGGTGTAGATGTAGCTGTGACCCAGGCCAAGCGGCGCGAAGATCTCGCTTGCGAAAAGGCCCGGCAGGTCCTGTCCGCTCAGACGTTCCAGCATTCTGCCCAGAAGCTGATAGTTGGTGTCGGAATATTGCACCTTGCGCGGCGTGCCGGGCGCGAAACGCGGGCGGATGCCGCGAATGGCCGCCAGGGTACGCTCCAGCGGCCAGGCGCTGTCCTCTCCGGCCAGGAGACGCGCCATCTCGGTACGCCCGTCCTTTCCCTTGAGGCTGAAGTAGTCGGGCAGGCCGCTCTGGCTGGAGATGAGGTGGCGGATGGTGATCTCGCCGGTCCGGTCCACGCCATCCATGACGTGCAGACCGGCGGGCACATCGTCGGGCAGATGACGGACGATCGGGTCGTCAAGTGCTATCCGGCCAGCCTCGATCAGCCGCATGACCGCGATCGTCACCAGAAGCTTGGTCGTGCTGGCGGCAAAGAACAGGCTCTCGGGCCGCAGGTTTCCGCCTGCGGCGACACGGGCAGGGGCAGGGTCCGGCCCGGCGATCGCGATGACCGCGCCATGGACATGGCGCGACCGGCACATCCGCGCGGCACAATCCTGAACGAACGCCTCTGACAGGGGGGACATGGGCAGGCCTCGGATTCCGGCTTGCAAGCAACCGCAGCAGGCTCGCGGTTGCGCCGGGCGATGTCAACCGCGGCCGCCCCGGGGTTGCACCGGAGAGCCGTGCCCCTATGCTCTCTGGGGCAACCTGCGGCACCGCCGTGCCACGCAAGCCGGCCGGATCACGTGGCCGCCACCAGATCGGAGAGAGATCTTGCCCGACACGACCGGCCGCGAGCCGGAGATCACCCTTTGCCCCGCCGAGACCGAAACCATGGCGGAATGGTGCCGCACGCGGATGATCGAGGCGCCCACCGCCTTCGATGCCTCCCGTGAGATCGCCTCTGCGCTGGGCGCACATCCCGACGGGCCTCTGGTGCGCTTTGCCTTCTGGACACCCGAGTTGCTGGACCAGCGGGTTCCCGAGGGCGACGTGTTTCTGGAAGTGCTCGTGCCGCTGGAAGAGATGGCCCTGGCCCAGGCGCGGCAAAGGGTGCGCTTTCGGCGCCATTATCTGCCCATGGTCCGCGTGGAGGATGTCTGCGTCGTCGCCGTGCAGGGCGTGAAGGCGGGCAGCCGCGATGCGCTGGGCGATTTCTATGCCCTCGCGTGGCGCGACCGGGAGGGGCGCTGGCACCGCATCCTGGACCCGATGGCGGCCTCGCTGCCCTTCGGGGTGATGGCCCCGGCCGAAATCTACGACATGGCCGCCCTGCAGGACGCCCGCGCCGACCGCGCCTGGTGGCAGGGGTTTGCCGGAGAGACACCCCACAAGTTCGGCCCGGTGACGAACATCCTGCAGATCCACGTACCCACCGCCACCGCCGGGGGGACCCTTGCAAGCCTTGCGCGGGAGTTCGACCGCATGTCGGAGCGCCTGCGGCGCGATCTGCCGATGGAACCCGCAGACGAGCTGATCCTGGGATATGACGCGGTGCAGTTGCTGCCCGTGGAGCCGACGACCGTCTATGAGACGGGTCCCGATTTCTGGGTGGAATCGAATCTCGGCCCCGACGAGGTGACAGTGGACCTGCTGCGCCCCGACACCACCAACTGGGGCTATGACGTGGTCATCTCGGGCATGGCCGCAGTGAACCCGGTCCTGCTGGAGACGGGGCGGCCCGACGAACTGTCCGACCTTGCGGCCAGCCTGCACAATTTCTCGTCCGGTCCCATCCGCCTTATCCTCGATGTGGTCTTCGGCCATGCCGACAACCAGGGCCTGCGCGCGCTCAACCCGCATTTCTTTGCAGGGCCGAACATGTATGGCCAGAACCTCGACTACCGAAACCCCCGGGTGCGCGCGATCCTGCTGGAGATGCAGCGTCGCAAGGTGAACTTCGGGGCCGACGGGGTGCGGGTGGACGGCGCGCAGGATTTCCGCTTCTGGGATCCGGCGTCAGAGCAGATGCTGCATGACGATGACTACCTCCAGCAGATGGCCGATGTGGAGCAGGAGGTGGCGGGCACCCGCTACCGGCCGTGGTTCATCTTCGAGGATGGCCGCCCCTG
>JAFIEC010000250.1 GCA_020832725.1 Paracoccaceae bacterium
CGGTGCTGGCGGTGGATCCGTCCTCGGCGCGGTCGGGAGGCTCGATTCTGGGTGACAAGACCCGCATGGACCGTCTGGCGCGCGATCCGCTTGCCTATATCCGCCCCTCGCCCAGCCGCGCGACCCTCGGCGGGGTGGCGCGCCGCACCCGCGAGGCCGCCGCGCTGTGCGAGGCGTCGGGCTTTGATGTGGTCCTGATCGAGACGGTGGGGGTGGGCCAGTCCGAGACGCTTGTGGCGGGCATGGTGGATCTGTTCGTGCTGCTGCTGGCCCCCGGGGGGGGCGACGAGTTGCAGGGGGTCAAGCGCGGCATCATGGAAATGGCCGACCTGATCCTTGTGAACAAGGCCGATGGTGCCCTGCGCCCGGCCGCGCTGCGGACCTGCGCCGATTACGCGGGCGCGCTGCGCCTGCTGCGCCGCCGTCCCCAGGACCCGCCCGGCTTTCCCAAGGCACATACCTGCTCGGCGCTGGAAGAGGACGGGCTTGTCGCTGCCTGGGAGGAGATGCAGGCCCTGGCGGAGTGGCGGCGCACGCATGGGCATTGGGCGCGGACGCGGGCGGCCCAGGCCCGCACGGCCTTTGCCGAAGAGGTGCGCGCGGGCCTGCTGGCCCGTCTGGAGGCGGACCCGGCCCTGCGGGCGCTGCACGAGCGTCTGGGCGGAAAGGTTGAGGCGGGCGCGCTCTCGCCAGGCCGGGCGGCGGCAGAGGTGCTGGCGGCTCTGGAGGCCGGTACAGCCGAAACCGGCGGCGGGGGCTGAGGCCTGCCCGGTGTGGTCGCCGCCTGCGCCTGCGTCTTTCCGTGCCCCGCCCCTTGACGCCTCCCTCCCCCTTGGATAACACCGCCCGAACCTGCCGGGCAGCGTCGCCGCCCGCATTTCCCTTTTGATCCGATCCGAAGGCAAAGCCATGTCCCGCGTGTGCGAACTTACCGGAAAAGGCGTGATGACTGGCAACAATGTCAGCCACGCCAACAACAAGACCCGCCGCCGCTTTCTGCCCAACCTGCAGGAGGTGACGCTGGCATCCGAGGCGCTGGGCCGCTCCTATCGGCTGCGCGTGTCGGCTGCGGCGCTGCGCACGGTGGATCATCGTGGCGGGCTTGATGCCTTCCTTGCCCGCGCCCGCGACGGAGAGCTTTCGACGCGTGCCCTGCGCATCAAGCGCGAACTGGGCAAGGCGCAGGCCGGCGCCTGATCCTGCGCGCCGGTGCCGCATGGCTGCGTGTCGCCCCGGCTGACATGCTGCACGGTATGATGGCGCGCACCTCCTTCGCCTGGCTGCTTTCGGCGCTTCTGGCGCTGGCATCGTTCGGCTTTGCTGCGGCACCGCGCGTTGTGGCGGGTCACGAGGTGGTGATCTGTCGTGGCAACACGATCGTCACGATCGTGATCGGGCCCGATGGCACCCCGCTCGAACAGGTCCGCATCTGCCCCGACATGGGCGTCCTGCAGGCAGCAGGCCTGCCCGCCACGCCGCAACCTCCGTACCCCGTCACCGCTGCCCGCATCCTGCGCCTGCTCAGCCGTCGCAGGGCTGTGGGCGGACATCGCCTTGCCTGCCGGGCGCGCGGCCCGCCGCTGTCCTGATCCGCCTGAACCCGTTCTTTCAGCAGATCAGGAGAAGACGATGTCTGCACGTTTTCTGGCCGCCCTTGGTGCGGCCACCCTGGGCGCAGCTCTGGCAGGAGCATCAAGCGCCCACGAATCCCACGACCATGGCACCATGCCCAACATGGGTGTGCCCTCTGCCGAGGCCTGTTCGGGCCTGCATGTCCAAGATGCCTATGCGCGTGTTTCCTCGCCGATGGCGCAATCGGGGGCGGCGTTCATGATCCTGCACAATCATGGCGAGACAGCGGATCGTCTTGTCGCCGCACGTTCGGATGTGGCGGCGCGGGTCGAGTTGCATACCCATGTCGAGGAGGATGGGGTGATGCGCATGATCGAGGTGGTGGAGGGCATTCCCCTTCCCGCCGATGGCGGGCATGTGATGGCGCGCGGCGGTGACCATGTCATGTTTCTCGGCCTCGCCCGCAGGCTTGCCGATGGCGACTCCGTCTCGGTGACGCTGGTCTATGAATCGGGATGCAAAGTCTCGGTGGAGATCCCGGTGGATCTGAAGCGTGGCGCGCCCGGCGGTCATTCTCATGCGCACGGGCACCGGCATTAACGAGGCATGGGCTCAGCGCGGGCGCGGGGCGGGGCGCTGCCGCGTCTGCAGCACCTCATCCACCCAGGCCGGGACAAGCTGCGAGGCGGGGCCGTGGCGGGCCTCGTGAAACACGTTCGCGCCGTCCGAGGGCTCGAGGTTCAGCTCCAGCGTCCGCGCTCCTCGCGCCCGCGCCTCGGCGGCAAAGCCCGCAGCCGGCCAGACGTTGCCCGAGGTGCCGATGGAGACGAACAGTTCCGCCCCGGCGAGTGCCGCGCCGATCTCGTCCATGTGGGCGGGGTATTCGCCGAACCACACCACATCGGGTCGTGTGGCGGCGCTGCCGCAGGCGGGGCAGGGGTCCTCAATGGCCATCGCCTCCGGTGCCGGCCACCGGTGGCCGCAGGCGGCACATAGAGCACCATCCAGCTGGCCATGCATATGAAGGACGCGCGAGGCCCCGGCAGCTTCGTGCAGCGCGTCGACATTCTGGGTGACGATCAACAATGCCGGGCCCAGGGCCCTTTCCAGCCGGGCCAGCGCGGCATGGGCCGCGTTGGGCCGCGCCGCCCGGGCCTGTGCGCGTCGTGCGTTGTAGAATTCGTGCACCAGTGCAGGGTTGCGGGCAAACCCCTCCGGCGTGGCCACATCCTCCAGCCGGTAGCGCGTCCACAGCCCGCCCGGATCGCGGAAGGTGCCCAGACCGCTTTCGGCGGAAATGCCCGCGCCCGTCAGGACGACGATGCCACCCTCAGCGACGCGCCACATGGACGCCGCAGCGCTCTTCGGCGGCGGCGCCGAAGCTCCTCCAGCGTTGCCACAATTCGCGGTCCCGCGGGTTCGAGGACTGGCGCACCACCTGTGCGCGATGCGGGTCGCGGAAGAAGCGCACGCCCTGGCGCTGTTCGGCGCGGCGCAGGGTGCTGTTGGCCACGCTCTGGATGCAGGCGCAAAGTGCCGGTGAGGCAGCGGCGCGGCCCGCCTCGAGGCAGGCCCGCTGGATCGGGCCGGCGCTGGCCATTTGCGGAAGGGTCACCGCCAGCAGGGCGGCGGCGGCAAGAAGGGGGCGAAATCGCATGTCGGTCTCCTGCTCTGGTCGTTGGCCCTGCCCGGGCCGGCCGCCTGCCGCGGCTCTGAGCATAGCATAACCGATTCTCTGCCCGGCCGGAACGCCTGCATGGTCGCTTGACCGGGCCCGGTTTCCACCGCATATGCCGCTCATGACAGAGCTTTCCCGCATCCGCAATTTCTCCATCGTGGCGCATATCGACCACGGCAAGTCCACGCTGGCCGACCGGCTTATCCAGCTGACCGGCACGGTCGCCATGCGCGACATGAAGGAGCAGATGCTCGATGCCATGGACATCGAGCGCGAGCGCGGCATCACCATCAAGGCCAACACGGTGCGCATCGATTATGTCGCAAGGGACGGGCAGAAATATGTGCTGAACCTGATCGATACCCCGGCCATGTCGATTTCGCCTATGAGGTCAGCCGTTCCATGCGCGCGGTCGAAGGCTCGCTTCTGGTGGTCGATGCCAGCCAGGGGGTGGAAGCCCAGACACTGGCCAATGTCTATACCGCGATCGAGGCCAATCACG
>JAFIEC010000253.1 GCA_020832725.1 Paracoccaceae bacterium
CGGTGCTGGACAGCCCCGGCTCAAGCGCTTAAGCGAGTCGCGGTCAGAAGGGGCAACCTGATCCATGCAGATCGTCTATCACATGGGAGCGCATTGCACCGACGAGGGGCAGCTTCTGCGCTGTCTGCTGGCCAACCGCACGGCGCTGGCAGAGGAGGGTATCGAGATTGCCGAACCCTCGCGGTATCGGCCGATCATCGGCGAGACGCTGAACGCGCTGCGCGGGGCACCTGCAGGAGAGGAGGTGCAGCAGACCATGCTGGATGCCATCCTCGCGCAGGATGCGCCCAAGCGCGTGGTTCTGTCCCATGACGCCTATCTGGGGATTCCTGCCCGGGTGCTGGAGAACGGACGGTTTTATCCGGTGGCACCCTCCAAGACGGCGGCGCTGCGCAACCTGTTTCCGTCGCATGACGTGTTCTTTGCCATGGGCCTGCGCAACCCCGCGACGTTTCTGCCGGCGCTGTTCCAGAAGATGGGATCGGTCAGCGTGGAGGACTTCGCCGCGCTGATCGACCCGATGAGCATCCGCTGGTCTGACATGCTGCGCGGGATCCGGGCCCAGAACCCCGGGACACCCCTGCTGGTGTGGTGCAACGAGGATACGCCGCTGTTGTGGCACGAGATCGTGCGCATGGTCTCGGGGCATCCGGCGGGCATGGCGCTGCGGGGGCGCGACGATTACCTGGGCCGCATCATGACCGAGGAGGGGATGCGGCGGATGGCCGATTACATGGAAAGCCATCCCCCCGGATCCGAGGCCCAGCGGCGCCGGGTGGTGTCGGCCTTTCTCGACAAGTTCGCCCGTCCCGACCAGATCGAGATGGAAATCGACATGCCCGGCTGGACCGAGGATTATGTCGAGGAGCTGTCGGAGCGCTACGAGGAAGACCTGTTCACCATCGAGAAGCTGCCCGGCGTCACCCTGCTGACACCCTGAGGGCGGGCCGGGCGGCACGTTGGCACCGCTGCCCAGAATTGTGCATTCCGCGTCGCTGGCGTATGAGAGGGCAGCCCTGTTCCAGCAGCCGGAGACACCAGAGGATGCGCAGCTTCAACAAGATTCTCGTGGCCAACCGTGGCGAGATTGCCATCCGCGTGATGCGGGCCGCCAACGAGCTGGGCAAGCGCACCGTCGCCGTCTACGCCGAGGAGGACAAACTCGGCCTGCATCGGTTCAAGGCCGACGAGGCCTATCGGATCGGCGAGGGGCTGGGGCCGGTTCAGGCCTATCTCTCCATCCCCGAGATCATCCGCGTGGCCCGTGCTTCGGGGGCGGATGCGGTGCATCCGGGCTATGGTCTGCTGTCCGAGAACCCCGATTTCGTCGAGGCGGTGGAGGCGGCGGGTCTGGTCTTCATCGCGCCTTCGGCCGAAACCATGCGGCGGCTGGGCGACAAGGCCAGCGCGCGGGCGGTCGCCATCGAGGCGGGCGTGCCGGTGATCCCGGCGACCGATGTCCTGGGCGAGGACATGGACGTGATCCGCGCGCAGGCCGACGCGGTGGGCTATCCGCTGATGCTCAAGGCCTCGTGGGGCGGGGGCGGGCGGGGCATGCGCCCCATCGCCGGGCCCGAAGACCTGGAGGCCAAGGTGCGGGAGGGCCGGCGCGAGGCCGAGGCCGCCTTTGGCAACGGCGAGGGTTATCTGGAGAAGATGATCACCCGGGCGCGCCATGTGGAGGTGCAGATCCTGGGCGACGGGCAGGGCAACCTCTACCACCTCTATGAGCGCGACTGCACCGTACAGCGGCGCAACCAGAAAGTGGTGGAACGCGCGCCCGCCCCCTATCTGACCGAGCAACAGCGGGCGGAAATCTGCGAGCTTGGCCTCCGTGTCGGGCGGGCGGTGGGCTATCGCAACGCGGGCACGGTCGAGTTCCTGATGGATATCGACACCCATGCCTTCTATTTCATCGAGGTCAATCCGCGCATCCAGGTGGAGCATACCGTCACCGAGGAGGTGACCGGGATCGACATCGTCGCCGCCCAGATCCGCATCGCCGAGGGGGCCAGCCTGGCCGAGGCCACGGGCAAGCCCTCGCAGGGGGATGTGCGGCTGAACGGCCACGCCCTGCAATGCCGCGTGACCACCGAGGACCCGCAGAACAACTTCATCCCCGATTACGGACGCATCACCGCCTATCGCTCGGCCACCGGTCTGGGCATCCGGCTGGACGGGGGCACCGCCTATGCGGGGGGCGTGATCACCCGCTATTACGACTCGCTTCTGGTCAAGATCACCGCCTGGGCGCCGACGCCAAAGCAGGCCATCGCCCGGATGGATCGCGCCCTGCGCGAGTTCCGTATCCGGGGCGTGGCGACCAACATCGATTTCGTGATCAACCTGCTCAAGCATCCGACCTTTCTGGACGACACCTGCACCACGACCTTCATCGATACCACGCCCGAGCTGTTTACCTTTCGACAGCGCCAGGACCGGGCGACACGTATCCTGACCTATCTGGCCGACGTCACCGTGAACGGCCATCCCGAGACCGTGGGCACCGCGCGCCCGGCCCATGCCCGCAGCCCGCGCCCGCCCGCGCCGCAGACAAGCCCGCCCCCGCGCGGCAGCCGCACCCTGCTGCAGGAGGGTGGCCCAAAGGCGGTGGTGGACTGGCTGAACGGCGAGAGCCGCCTTTTGCTCACCGACACCACAATGCGCGATGCCCACCAGTCGTTGCTGGCGACGCGGATGCGCTCCATCGACATGATCCGGGTGGCGCCTGCCTATGCGGCCAACCTCTCCGGCCTCTTCTCGGTGGAATGCTGGGGGGGCGCCACCTTCGATGTGGCCTATCGCTTCCTGCAGGAATGCCCGTGGCAGCGGCTGCGCGACATCCGCGCCGCCATGCCCAATGTCATGACCCAGATGTTGCTGCGCGGGGCCAACGGGGTGGGCTATACGACCTATCCCGACAATGTGGTGCGCGCCTTCGTGGCCCAGGCGGCCGAGACCGGTATCGACGTCTTTCGCGTGTTCGACAGCCTGAACCGGGTGGAAAACATGCGCGTGGCGATGGATGCCGTGCTGGAAACGGGCCGCGTGCTGGAGGGGACGGTCTGCTATACCGGCGACATCCTCGACCCGGATCGGGCCAAGTACGACCTCGGGTATTACGTCTCGATGGCGCAGGAGTTGCGCGCGGCGGGGGCGCATCTGCTGGGGCTGAAGGATATGGCGGGCCTGCTCAAGCCCGCCTCGGCGC
>JAFIEC010000254.1 GCA_020832725.1 Paracoccaceae bacterium
CCCGGCGGCACATAGACGAACGATCCGTCCGAGAAGACCGCCGAATTCAGCGTGGCAAAGAAGTTGTCGGATTGCGGCACGACCGATCCGAGGTATTTCCTTACCAGCTCGGGATGTTCGCGCACGGCTTCCGAGATCGAACAGAAGATCACGCCCGCCCGCGCCAGTTCCTCCTTGAAGGTGGTGCCCACGCTGACCGAGTCGAAGACGGCATCGACCGCCACCTTGCGCCCCTGATCGACCTCCGCCCCCTCGACGCCCGCCAGCAGCATCTGCTCCTTCAGCGGGATACCCAGCTTCTGATAGGTTTCCAGCAGCTTGGGGTCCACGTCATCCAGAGACTTGGGCTTTTCGGCCATGCTCTTGGGTTTGGCGTAGTAATACAGGTCCTGGTAGTCGATGGGCGGATAATCCACCATCGCCCATTCCGGCTCGCGCATCTGGACCCAGCGGCGATAGGCCGTCATCCTCCATTCGGTCATCCATTCGGGCTCTTCGTTCTTGGCCGAGATGAGCCGAACGATTTCCTCGGACAGGCCCTTGGGGGCAAAATCCATCTCGATATCGGTTGAAAAGCCGTATTTGTAACGCTCTCCGACGGATTTGACGCGCTCCACCGTCTCGCGATCAACGCCTTCCCTGATTTCAATACGATCAAGTGCAGTCATGTCGCTTCCTCTCTCTCCGGGGGGCCGGTTCGTGCCGACCCCGTTGTCCTGTCTCAGGCCGCCTGTGCGGAACCCCGGGCGCGAAAGCGCCGGTGGGCCGCAGCCCAGGCCTCTGCAAAGCGGTCTATCTCGTCGATGCGCGTCTCGGGGCCCAGCGAGACGCGGATGGCAGAGCCCGCCGCGTCCTCGCTCCACCCCATGGCCCGAAGGGTGCGACTGGCGCGGACCTTGCCCGAGGAGCAGGCCGAGCCAGCCGACACGGCGAAGCCCGCCAGTTGCATCTGCATCACCTGGGTCTCGCCCTTCCAGCCGGGAAGGGCAAAGGTGGTGGTATTGGGCAGCCGCGCAGCCCCTGCCCCCGCGATCATCACCCCGGGTGCCGTGTCGCGCAGCTGGGCCTCCAGCCGGTCGCGCATCTGGGCCACCGGCTCCCACAGGCCATCGGCAAGGCGCGTCATCGCTGCCCGTGCCGCTGCGGCAAAGCCCGCGATGCCGATGATGTTCTCGGTCCCCGACCGCCGCCCACGCTCCTGCCCGCCGCCCGGCAGGGGGGCTGCGGGGTCCTCTCCGGGGGCCAGAAGCAGCGCCCCGATCCCTTTCGGCCCCCCGAACTTGTGCGCCGAGACCAGACCCGCGCGCGCACCCGTCCAGCCAAAGGCCACGGGCACCTTGCCGACGGCCTGCACGAAATCCACAACCGCCAGCCCCGGGACAAGGTCCTGCAGGACGCCCGTTTCCGAATTGGCCGCCTGCAGCGCCGCCGCCCCCGGATCGGGCACGCAGACCCGCCCCTCGGCATCCGCCGTCAGATCGGGCCGCGCCCATGCACGGACCGCATCATGCTCCACATCGGCGCAGACCAGATCGCGCCCGCGCATGGCCAGGGCCGCAGCCTCGGTTGCGCCGGAGGTGAAGACGATCTCGCCTGCCCCCAGCCCAAGCGCCTCGGCCAGATCGGCGCGCGCATTCTCCACCAGCGCGCGGGCGGCCCGGCCCTCGGCATGGATCGAGGACGGATTGCCCAGAACATCCATCGCGGCAATCATCGCCGCGCGCGCCTCGGGCAGCAGGGGCGCGGTCGCATTCCTGTCGAGGTAGCCGCGCCGGGTCATTCATCCACCACGCGAAACAGATGCGGCACCGCCGGGCAGGGTGTCAGCTGATTGGCGGCAACATCCGACAGCCGGGTCTGGTGCAGAAACACATAGACATTGGCGCTCAGGCTCTCCCACAGGCGGTTGGTCAGCGATTGCGCCCGCGTCCCCGACAGCCCGCCACTCGCTCCCGCCCCGCTCTGGGTTGCGTCCACGGCCTCGTCCACTGCGGCGAGGATGTCGGATACCCGAATGGCATCGGCGGAGCGGGCCAGCCGATAGCCGCCGCCGGGGCCGCGCACCGATTCCACCAGCCCGGCGCGGCGCAGTCGCACGAACAATTGCTCCAGATAGGCAAGCGAGATGTTCTGCCGACGCGCCACCTCGGCCAGCGAGACCAGCCCGTCCGAGCCGGACGTGGCCAGATCGACCAGCGAAACCATCGCATAGCGGCCCTTCGTGCTCAGCTTCATCTCCGCCTCCAAGGCCTGACCGCGCGTGCGCGGAGTTGACGCGCGCGCCTGCGCAGCTTAGGTGCGAACGGCACAACCGCCGCCGTCACCGGCAATCTGGAATGGTTCTAGGTTAGCCGAGCGATTCCGTCAAGTTTGTCCGGCAGACGCGCCGCGCCCATCGGAGCCGCAGAATGCCCGAAGTCATCTTCCCCGGCCCCGAAGGCCGTCTCGAAGGCCGCTACCACCCGCAGAAGGAAAAGGACGCGCCCATCGCGATCATCCTGCACCCCCACCCGCAATTCGGGGGCACGATGAACAACAGGGTCGTCTACAACCTGCACTATTGCTTTCACCGCATGGGCTTTACCGTTCTGCGGTTCAACTTCCGCGGCGTCGGACGCAGCCAGGGTGAATACGACCAGGGCATCGGAGAGCTGTCCGATGCCGCCTCTGCGCTGGATTACCTGCAGGCGATGAACCCCAATGCCCGCTATTGCTGGGTGGCGGGCTTCTCCTTCGGGGCGTGGATCGGGATGCAGCTGCTGATGCGCCGCCCCGATATCACCGG
>JAFIEC010000259.1 GCA_020832725.1 Paracoccaceae bacterium
AGGCTGCGGCAGGAAACGATGGGCCGGGTCACCCTGCGCGGGCATTTCCATGACACCCGCGCAACCGGCGTCGCCAACGCGCTGGCTGCCTTCGAGGCGGGTGTCACCCGGCTGGATGCGGCGGTGGGAGGCTTTGGCGGATGCCCCTTCGCACCTGCCGCGACCGGCAATGTCGCCACGGAAGATCTGTGCTATGCGCTTGCCCGCAGCGGCGTCGAGACCGGCATCGATCCCGATGCGCTTGTCGTCACAGCCCGCTGGCTTTCGGACCGGCTCGGCCGCCCCGCACCGGGGGCGGTGGGCCGGGCGGGCGGCTTTCCGGCCGCGCCTGCGCCAACGAAGGAGACAAGCACCGCATGAAGGCCCTCTCGCGCTTCACCATGCTCGATCTGACGCATATGCTGTCGGGCCCCTATGCCACGATGCTGCTGACCGATCTGGGCATGCGGACGATCAAGATCGAGCCCCCGGGCACGGGCGAGGGCACGCGCCGCCTTCTGGCCGGCAGCCCCGCCCATGCGCGCGACGGTGTCGGGGCCTATTTCCTGACGCTCAACCGCGGCAAGGAAAGTGTGGCGATCAACCTCAAGTCCGAGGCCGGGCGCGACCTGTTCTACCGCATGGTGGAAAAGGCCGATGTGGTCGTGGACAATTTCGCAGCCGGCGTCACCGAGCGGCTGGGCATCGGGCCCGCCCGGCTGGCCGAGGTGAACCCGCGGATCGTCACCTGCTCGGTCACGGGATTCGGCGCCGACGGCCCCGGCGCGCGCCGTCCCGCCTTTGATCTGGTGGCCCAGGCCATGGGCGGGGGCATGTCCCTGACCGGAGAGCCGGGAGGGCGGCCGATGCGCTCGGGCATTCCGATCGGCGATCTGGGCGGAGGGCTGTTCGCGGTGGTCGGCATTCTTTCGGCGCTGCACGACCGCGATCTCTCGGGATGCGGCCAGCATGTGGATATCTCGATGCTCGACGCACAGGTCTCCATGCTCAATTACATGGCAACGATGTTCACCATGTCGGGCATCCCTCCCCAGGCGGAGGGGAACGGGCATTTCGTCCATGTGCCCTACAACACCTTTCCCACGGCCACGCGCCACATCGTCATCGCGGTGATCGCGGACAATCGCTGGCCCGGACTTCTCCGGGCACTGGAGGCGCCCCACCTCGACCGCGAGGAATTCCTGGGCCAGCCCGGGCGCCTGGCGGCAAAGGCAGAGATCGAAGCCGAAATCGCCGCGATCCTTGCCCGCAAGCCGGTGGAGCACTGGCTGGAACGGCTCGAAGACGCGGGCGTGCCCTGCGCGCCGGTCAACGGCATTCCCGATGCGGTGGCCGACCCGCAGATCCTGCATCGCAACATGATGGTGGAGATCGCGATGCACGAAGGCCGCCCCCTCACGGCCCCCGGAAATCCGGTGAAGCTGTCGGCCAACGACGATCCCACCACGCGCCCGCCCCCGCCCCGGCTGGGCGCCCAGACAGACGCGGTCCTGTCCGAGCTTCTGGACATCGGGCCCGAGGAACTAGCCGCGCTGCGCCTTGCGGGTGTCGTGGGCTGAGCGCAGAGTGCTCGGCACTGCTCAGATCAGCAGCCCGCCGCCCGCGACCAGCACCTGACCGCTGATGTAATCCGACTCGGGGATGCAGAAGAGATAGACCGCACCCGCCGCCTCTTCGGGTGTGGCCCCGCGCCCCAGCGGCGTAAGGCGGGAGATGTCGTCAAGCATCGCCTCCTGCACGCCCATGCGCAGGGCGCGGTCTCCGACCTGCACCAGCGCGTCTTCGCCCCTGGCCAGCGGCTGCGTCATGCGGGTGTTCACAAGGCCGAAGGCGACTGCGTTCACATTCACGCGGTAGCGCCCCCATTCCTTGCACAGGGTCCGGGTCAGGCCGACGATGGCGGCCTTGGCGGCAGAATAGTTCACCTGCCCGGCATTGCCGTAAAGCCCGGCCACCGAAGAGATGTTGACCACCTTGCGGTGCACCACCCTGCCCTCGGCGGCCTCTGCCTTCGCGGCCTCCCGGATAAAGCCCGAGGCGGCCCTGAGCACCCGGAAGGGGGCCGCGACGTGAATGTCCATCACCGCCGCGAACTGGTCGTCGGTCATCTTCTGGATGACCGAATCCCACGTATAGCCTGCGTTGTTCACGATGATGTCCAGCGCAGCCCAGCGGTCGGTCGCGGCATCGACAAGGACCTGCGCAAAGGCCGGATCGCTCAGATCGCCCGCGCACAGCGCCGCCTCGCCGCCCGAAGCCTCGATCAGGGCGACGGTTTCGGCCCCCGGCTCCGGGTCGAGGTCGTTGACCAGTACCCGCGCCCCTTCCGAGGCGAGCTTGAGTGCGATCGCCCGCCCGATCCCGCGGCCCGAGCCCGAGACGATGGCGACCTTGCCATCGAGTTTGCGCGCCGTGCTCATGTTGTGCTCTCCTCTCCGCCCGGGCGCACCAGAAGCGCCTCGGTCACGATCATCACGGTACCGTCCTCGCCGGCGGCCTCTGTCTGCAGGCGGAGCCCGTCGCCCTCGGCCGTGCGGCTTGTGACGGTCACGCACAGGGTCGTACCCACGGGGATCGGGGCGACGAAGCGGGTGTCGATCTCGCGCACCGCACCGTGCCCCGCCCAATGCTCCAGCGCCCGGGCCACCTGCGCCATCCCCAGCATCCCGTGGGCGATCACGTCAGGCAGGCCGACGGCACGGGCGGCCTCCGGGTCGAGGTGGAGCGGGTTGTGGTCGTTCGAAGCCCCGGCATAAAGCGCCAGCGCCACCCGCCCCAACGGCGGCGAACGCCAGGGCAGCAGCGTCTCGTCGCGCCAGAGCGGGGCATCGACCCGCAGCGCGTTCATGCCCCCGCCCCCGCCAGCGCGGGCCGGATTGCCAGCGTCATCCGCGCTTCGGCCAGACGCAGGCCATCCGGCGCGTCGAATTCGGTCACGAAGGTCAGAAGCACAAGCGCCCCGCCCTTCTTGGCCTCCACCCCCTGCACCCGCGTGGTGCAGCGCACGACATCGCCGGCGCAGACCGGGGCGAAATGCCGGAACGCCTGCCCGCCATGCAGGACCGAGGGCAGCGCCACCCCCATCTGCGCCAGCCGCGCCTGCGCGGCAGGGCTGTCGTATTCGGCCGAGATCAGAAAGGTGGGCGGCGCCGGCAGGTCGCGAAACCCAGCAGCCCGCCCCGCGACCTCATCCGTATGGAACGGGTTCGTATAGCCCGTGGCCCCCGCCCAGAGG